>LOBW01000014.1 GCA_001516585.1 Thermocladium sp. ECH_B | reverse complement strand
CTTGCTCAGTCGTGGCTCTAGATGGGCATGTTCAAGGATTTAGGCGATGAGGACTATAGAACGTTAATGAGGAGAATAGATGTGTTGCAGGGCGACGTGAAGGAGGCCATATGTAAGTACCTAGAGCTGGGAATGATTGTTGACACCAAGGGAAAAGCCTATGTAACGCTAAATGGTACCTTAATTCTACAGGATTCACCGCTTGCGCCGGAGCTCATTAGGAGCGGGATCGGCATGGAGGTTAGCGGCGCCGTTGTGCTGCCCAGCTTCTTCTCATGGATTTACTGGATTAAACCGCTTTGTCCAGATCTCGAGGGTGAATTCATTGATGTCCTACCCATGAGAGTCTTTGGAATAGGCGCTGCGCCTTATGCAGAGCTTGGGGGTGTGGAGGAAGGCCTTGCAGGCCTAGTGAAGAGCATTGGGTTCTATATTGTTGGTTCGGTGAAGGATGTCTTATTGAGGTCGTGGATAATGGATGGATTGACCTTCGATGAGAACGTGGATATGATAGTTATAGCCGATAACGAGACCATAGCGCATAAGTACGTTGATACGAGGAGCAGCATTCATGTGGGCTTATCCTCAATGGAGCGATATGCCCAGTATGGCTTTGATAGATTGATGTTGGTTCACCCATTCTTATCTAGGCAGTATCATGCGGAGGTGGTCTCCAAGATTATCTCACGTAAGGTAATCTCAACCGCTGGTTACGCTGCATTGATAATGGATGATTACGAGATAAATGGGATAATCATGTATAAGTGGCCCCTCATTAATTACATGCTTTCACGAAGCCTCAACGTGATGCAGAGGAACATGCAGCTCAAGAAATTCATAACAGGCTAGCAATTCCCGGCATTATTTGGGAAGGGAGGAACGCNTTAATTGGTTGCCTCTGGACTTTGGGCAATGATGAGCATTAACGCATGATGGGTGATTTCAAATCCAGGCTGCTGATAAAACGAACGGCAAACCTCGCCCCTTTAGGGCGGGGAGGAGGTCAGTATCAAAATAATGCTGTCTTATTCGAATATGCAAATGCTTTGGATTTCTTGGGTAAGGAAGATGAGGCAGTGCCCTTATATCGAAGAGCTTTGGCAATGGGTCTTTCGGGAGAGATCAAGACTCAAGCTGAGATTCAATTAGGGAGCTCGCTGAGCATTATAGGGGAAGACTCGAGTGCCGTAGAGATACTGGACAGAGTATATAGAGAGACTAATGATCCAGCGGCTCTCGCATTCCTGTGCATAGCTCTATATAGATCTGGTGAGATTAAGAAAGCCTTGAAAACGGCTCTTGGCTTCATAATTTCAAGCGAACAGGGTTTATTGCCTGAGTACAAGAGGGTTCTCTCGCAATACCTTAATGAAGTAACTTAATAATGTATCTATTGAGGAGTCGCGTTAATTAATCCAAGCCTCATGGCTCTGCTTACTCCCCTCCTGTACCCTATTATTCCGAATATTATGACCACGATTATGACTAGGAAGAAGCCTATTCCGAGGGAGTGTAGATTATGTATCTTTATCGGCGTCACTATGTTGTAGTTAAGGAGTTGAGGCCACATTAGGATCGCGGCGCCGGCGGCAATGAAGGCGAGGCCCCCGTACTCGAGCACCATGGTGGTTATGGTCTTTCCAACAAGCGCTATGCCTGCCATCGATAGGTTCTTCATCCTGGTTAGCCAAGCCGCAAAGATTGAGCCAAACATGACTTGGGCAGTCATGGTTCCTAAGCCGAATAGTAGCCCCGGCACGAAGCCAAGGTATGGGGATGGCATTGATGGGGCTAGCACCGTGTATATTATCAATGCGAATGCGCCGAATCCGAAGCCTGCTATGAAGCCGTGGATTAGGGCGAGCCTCACTGGAACGGGCTTAGTTAGGTCCCTCTCATTTACTATGGCTGGGTTTAGCCTGTGCCTTAACTCTTCCTCCTGGAGCTTGCTTCCCTTTCTATGTATTCCCGTTAATTCGCCTAGCTTCCTCTCAATGTAGTGCCAGTGAAGGTACTCGCCATGTCTCGCTATGTATATGCCGGCCGCCGCCATCGCTATTCCAACTGCTATGTAGGTGGCTCCGAAGGCTGTCGTGGTCATGAAGAGGCCGGCTAAGGCTAGGTATGCTAGCTCGGATAGTATTGCCCTCTGTGCAGTGAAGCCTGCGGAGAATATTAGGCCCGTCTTTGCGCCGCCCTTCACGCTGAAGGTGCCCACCGAGTATGAGAAGGTGATGGGCCATGTGTGTTCATCGGGCGTCACGCCGTGCACTATGCCGAGGAGGTACGATATTATCAGTGCGCTCAGGAAATCAACGTTTTGCGGGTTCCATAGATTGATGGTTACCATAAAACATTAGGGTATCCCTAATTATTTATAAATCCTTCGCACAAGATCAAAATCGCCGAATCCCCGAAAGAGACTCGTCGGGGAACCTATAAAATACGTAGAGGAATGGAAGCAGCATCATCAATATGAAGAACGCCATCAACCAGTGGCTTAGAAATACATTGATAACTAATAACAACGAAAGCAATATGGCCGTCACCAACTCCAGGGGGGCAGCCCTAAGCCTAGCGGGCCCACCCTTGGGGGTGACTCCCCAATTAATGGGGATCCCCATGAATCCCTTAATTGTGGCGATAAGCAGGTGAGGGGCCAATGCGCCCATTATCGCCGAACTACGGCCGGCATAAATGCTGGATTCCCAGCGATTCAATCCATGTCTCCTCAACGAGTCCCCGTAAAAAAATGAAATAATGGCCAATAAGCCGATATGGATGATGGCTAATGGCCAAAGAATGCGCATTATATCTATCCCCATCACTATGCTCCCCACCCCAGCCACCATTACTGCCAGAAGCAATAAAGGCACTGCTAGGTACTGCATCAAGAATATGGTGGAGTCAAGCTTAGCCCACGCATTTATGGGGGCCCTCATTATATCCATGAATCTCCTCCTCAAGACATCCGCAGTGCCGTAAGCCCACTTATACTGCTGAAACCGAAAAACACTATAAGTACGGGGATTCTCAACTAGCGTGGGTAACTCAATGAACTTAACGGTATAGCCGTTACGCATCAATATAGCCCCCATATCCATATCATCCTGAAGCGCTGCCGGGAACCAGCCTCCCACGCCTCGTAATGCATCCACCCTAAACATAGTGCCGGAACCAATAACGTAAAGAGGTAAACCCAATGCTTGCCGCCCACCCCAGAGAGAATCCACGGTGAAATCCATTGATGCGGATACTGCTTGGGAAACCAAGGTATCCCAATTACGTCCCCGCCACCTACTCACGACCGCCGCCACATTGCCCTTAAGCGCCTCAGCAGCCATGCGGGGAAAAGATGGGTGAACAATGCTATCAACATCAATAACTAACAGGTACTGGCCAGTGGCGTTCCTCAGCCCCTCATTTAATGCCCCCGTCCTACCATTCACCCCTCTCTCCCTCCTGATGAGCCTAGCCTCCATCGTTGGCTTTAGCTCAGCTACATGCTTCTTCAGCGAATTAAAGGCGGCCTCATCATCATCGCTGATAATTATTAGCTCCATGTTATTATGGGGCCACTCTATCCTGGACACGGAGTTAATTAGCTCAGTTATTAATTCAAGCGACTCCCCCTTGACCGGCACAATTATTGATAATCGCCCACTAATTTCCCCGCCGCCCAAGCGCTGCCCCGATCTTGACCTGATGTAGGCAACATAATAAATAGCCTCATTTATTGTCATTATGAGAGCGGGTAACCAGAGGATCACAACCATGATCAGGGTTGCCCATAATGCAACTGGCATTAATGATAGACCGGCATAGACCATTTTTAAGTAATGACTCAATGGATCCCTCGACCGCTCCCACAACTGCGGGGCTTAATGAAGAGGAGATATAAAGCCCAACCGCCCGGATCAGAGCGGGGGTCAGAGCGGCCTGTAGATTCCGTGTTCTTGAGTTTCAGGACCTTTTCTCTGTTCTCACTATTATTACCTCCACATCGTGCCTATGCTTATCATGGTGGGGATAAGTATGAGGCAGCACCAGCGTTGAGTGCCCCACCGCTTGTCCCCCTATCTTCCTCAGCACAGTGGCTGCAATGCTTCTTTTATGAATGGAGTAAATCACGTTGCAGAATCCCAGAGCCGCCTTAACCATATCGGTATCCAAGCCATGCCGGCTCCATATGCCGAACGGCGGATTAATGAAGCATGTAGCGGCGTAATTATCCCTAATGCCCGGCCTCAAGGCATCCATCACGACTGCATCTATGGATAATTGGGCCGAGTTACTCAAGCAGTCCTTCACCGCGTCCTCATCCACATCCATGCATACCACTTTTGATCCAAGCGATGCGGCTGCGACCGCAAAAACGCCTGGACCACACCCAACATCCACTACCCGCCCTAATTCCCCCCTCATGAAGGATAGCCAGACTATTGATGCGGCTAAGTGGGGCGGGGTAGTGTATTGCTCCAGGTGAAGCTTGGGCTTGCTGAATCCATGTAATCCCTGCAGCATTATTTCCAAGTCCTTCAGTGACTTAATCATGGCAATGAATAATGCTCTATATNTACCTATCTGCCNCGGGCGGGAAGTACCCGAAGCTGCCATATATGGCCGGTAGATCCATTAATCTATGGCCCTTCAATGCCTCCATGAATGGCCTAAGATTATACCAGGACGGCGTAACCATGCGGAGCCGGTAAGGCATGTTAGACTTGCCGTCGCTGACCAACGTATAAAGCAATGTTCCCCTCGCCGCCTCAGTTAACGTGGTGTACTCGCCCTCCGGCACTATTATTCCAACCAGGGTCCTAAAGAAGTAGTTGCGAATATCCTTACTAACCTTATCCCTCTCCTTAGGCGGCACCCTAGCGAGTAATTTACTCCCAATGACTGGCCCCTCAGGCATATCCTTTATGGCTTGCCTAATCATCTTTATGCTCTGCCTTATCTCCTCCACCCTAACCAAGAAGCGCGAGTATGAGTCGCCCTCATCCGAGACAGGTATATCGAAGTCTAGTTTCTCGTACGCCTCATATGGCTCTGCCTTCCTCACGTCGTAATCCACGCCGCTCGCCCTCAGGAATGGCCCAACGGCTCCATACTTTATCGCCTCCTCCCTGCTTAGGATCCCGACATCCCTCATTCTGGCTATGGTGGCTGGGTTCCTCACGAATATTCTGCCGAATTCATCCATTTTCTTCTCGATGTAGAAGGTGGAGTCATATATGTACTTCAGCATGTCTTGATCCACGTCCCGCCTCACGCCGCCGGGAATTATCCAGGAGAGCGTTGTCCTGGCTCCAGTTATTCTGGCGAATGCCTCTATTATTAATTCCCTTAAGCCGAAGGCCCACATGTATCCAGTGGATTGCCCCAGGAACACCGCTAGTATTCCAGCATCATAGAAGTGATCCGCTATCCTGCTTAGCTCGGCGAGTATGGTCCTGATGTATAGGGCTCTAGGCGGGACATCTAGATCCATCATTTTCTCGATTAACCTAACGTAACCTATATCCATTATGGCGGNCTCAGCTATTGTTGGTCTCTCTATTAGGGGAATGGCATGTATGTATAGCCTCGTCTCCGCTAGTTTCTCCACTGCCCTATGAACGAAGCCGGGGTCAGGTATTGCATCAATTATGTAATCGCCCTTAAGCCTAAGTATTATCCTCATGTGACCCGAGCCCGGGTGAGCGGGGCCTATTAGGACTAGGTACTCATCGTTCTTATACGCCTCCTCGACGGCCTCCTTCGGGACGGGCAGGAATAGGGATGATACTTCCCTGGGCACTTGGGCATTGATGTCTATCGCTACTTCCTTCTCCTCCACATGCATCACCTCTCAACTATCACCCTCGCCAAGGAGGGCACCTCGTAATCCTTTCTAAGCGGGTACTTGACCGGCGTATCGGGACTAAGCATGAAGTTTCGCCCCATCCATGGATTACCCTCGAACCACACTCCGAATAATTCATGCATCTCCCTCTCCTGATAATCGGCGCCAGGATAGACGTTTATTATGGTCGGCACCTTCGGATTATTCCTCGGCACCTCAGTGCTTATCGTTAAGAGAATCGCCGCTAATTCCTTGCTGTAGGAGCCCAGCACATACTCTATCCTGAAGACGCCCTTTATTGGTAAATCGATGACGTTTATGGACTTCACGTGATCAAAACCAACCTTAAATGCCGCCTCTATCGCATTAACTATGTTATTTGAATCAGTGGATGCGCATATCCTATTCATTGCTTGAGGCAATGCGTTCACGCCGGCATCCTTTAGTTTACCCGCTAATTCAATTCCTTGGGGCCACTGTAGATTAGGCATTGACTTGCAGGTGTTTATGTCCTTGACTTCCTCCCTCCTATGCGGCGGCGACGGTGGGTTCTGGGGCTTCGGCGATTTCGGCAATGAACTTAGATCGACCTTATTTGGAGTCATTGAGGGCTTCATCTCCCCCTTCTCTATCTTGTCTTGAACCATCCTTATCGCCCTTATCACGGCCTCAGGCGTGGGTGGGCAACCCATCACATACGCATCTATCGGCAGCACGTTCTCGGCCTTAGCCACATGATACGAGTTCCAGAAGACTCCGCCCTCCATTGCGCAGGATCCCATGGCTATCACGAACTTGGGGCTCGGCATTTGATCATACACTACCCTAGCTATTTTAGCCATCTTCAATGAGAGCGTTCCCTCTATCACTATGGCGTTCGTCTGTCGAGGCCCCAGGAAAGGCAGGAACCCCCACCTCTCCGCATCATAGCCGGGGGCCGATGTTTGAGCGAATTCGACGCCGCAGCACGCCGTCACTAGGTGAGTTGGCCATATTGAGTACTTTATTCCCCACCTGCTCAGTTTCTCGGGAAGCAGCGGTATCTCTTGCCCAGTCAATGATATCTTTATCTTAGGCGTTAACTCAGTCATGGCCTCTCACTCACTTGTTGCTTTTTTAATCTGAGTGGATAAGCCACAGCAATTGAGTCCCGGTACGCCACATATATGGCCGGCAACATGGTTATGAAAGTTATTATCAATAGATATATTAATGGAAGACTTGGATAGAAAGATAAGGTAAGGAAGAGCCCTATGATTGGCTCAACGGATAAGAACATTATTAGGAAGCCTATGTACTGCATCGGCAGCATGCTCTTCGCCTCGCCAATGGGAATATTGCCCGCCTCGANCCTCATCGTCTTAACCGGGCTCTCCCTCTTATTGCCGAATATCCTCCTCAATAGTAATACGACGCCATCAGTTAATAAACCGATCGCCAAGAGGAACACGACGGCCACAATGGAGCCTACCGCTGACATAACTGGGTTGTAGAAGCTATAGTTTATAAGCATAACTAAGCCGCAGCCAGCTCGCGGTTCATGGGTCGACTAAGAAACAGCGGTTCCCATATTCACTGCGCGTCGGCAATCGATCACTAACTTATAAAGCAATTAATAAATGCATCAATTATGGATAAGGCAATTATCTATACTATCATTGTGGTGGCCGCAGCGGTGGCCGCTAGCCTTGGAACACTGCTTTACCTATACCCGCCTCACCCCAGCGCCTCTCCTCCCCCAATCAATTCATCGCAAACCACGCCGAGCAATGCGACGTCAACCACGGTTACTCCCCAAAACGCCTCCTCCCCCATTGCCTTACTGCAATCATTGAAGGGAGCATTCACCCTTAACCTGGATCAACTTGATTCATTGATATCCTATATGCCTCAAGGGGTAACCATTAATAGGACGACCAATACCATTAGATTCACGGGCAAGACTATATATATAGTCATGCTCGCCGGTCCCCCCAGCAACATATTATCATTCCAATCATTTAACTTAACTAACCCCACAATAGAGGTGCCCCTGGACTCAACAGTGATAATAGCCATAATAGATGCGGGTTACCTAAACCATAGCTTCGGCATAACCTCATCCGCTCCGCCTTACCCGGCCTCCGTATCCCCCAATCAGTACCCACCCGCATTCCCTGGATCCGAGATGCCGCCCACGCTGCTGGTTAACGGCTTATCGCCGGCCTCGGCAAACGTATTCAGCGGCTACTTAATTCAATTCACCGCCACCGAGACGGGCACGTATTGGTATCTATGCTTCGTTCCTGGCCACGCCTCATCGGGCATGTACGGTAAATTCATTGTGTATGGTTGATAAAACGAACGATAAGTCTCGCCCCTTGGGACGGGAGGAGGTCAGTGGATGATTGCCGAGGAATACGCAGCGATGGCGGTCATAATAATTACGCCCCTATTATCATATCTTTACGGCGTGGCCCTGAGGCAGGGTAATTGCAGGTTTCTCCTCGCATCCACGGCATCCATGATACCCATTTCCCTCCTCTTTGTTGATCCATTGGTTTCCCTCGCGATAATGCCAATAATACTGGTCGCGTTATTGCGGGTAAATGCGGTGAATCAATCATGGCGGCAACGGTGATCATTGGGGAATTAGCGATGGGCGTGATTTACCTAGAAACGGTGTTCGGCTCCATACCTAACCTGCTGCTGATAGTTCCCCAGATACAGTTAGGCTTCTTCTATATCAATAATATAGCAATTAATGTGATCGGCGTAGTGAGCGAATCCCTTAATTCGCTTCTCTTCCTATTAATGTACCTAATCACGCTTATTCCACTGCTTAAAACTAAGGAGCGAAAAATCTTGGCAATCGGCCTCACGCTTACTCTCCTAATTAATGTGGGGACCTGGATAGATTTGCCAACGCTGCCCCTAATAGCGCCCACTCTCCCCATAATAAAGGCATTAACGAGTAGGGAGGCAGGGATAGCCATAGGTTACTTGATAACTTACTTGAGGACGGCCACATTATTCCTGAATTACCTTGCATCTATAGCGTTAGCCATTCTTGTTTCCTGGCGAATGGGGAGAGCCAAGTTAGCCAGGGAGGACCTACTCTTACTGCTAATGATACCCATGAGTGCAGCCGCTAATTTAGCGTATTCCCTCTATCTATCAATGATATTATTCCTATTGCTTGGGTCAGTGATGGCCACCCTTGTTTTAAGCAATGCGATAAGGGGCGATACCGAATCGCGGCCTCCTCTAAATCATTGGACTGCATTGATCACATATATTCCATCATTCCTAGCATTCACAATTAGCATAATTGAGACCATTAATCCAACTCTCTCCCCATATACTGCTGCATTACTGGCATTCTCTTCCCCCCTCTTCGGCATCCCGACAGTGATTTCACTAACTCCACTAATAATAAGAATATAATAATGCGGCCCCTGTATCTATTCACGGGCCCAGTCTTTATGTTGTGTGTGCGATGATTAAGTCATGTTGGTAATGCCGAGGGATGTTACTCTATTGTTATTTCAGCCATCATTGTCCAGTGGCCGGGGCCGCAATACTCGAGGCATCTGACCAGTCTTGGGCCTGGATTAGTGAATTGATATACGAATATGGAGACGTAGTCGGGGCTAACTTGCGTCTGGAACTCGAGCTCTCCATTGGGGTTATAGAGTCCAAAATCATGATTGACATCCACGGATGTCAGTAGAAAAACTATTGGTACATTGGGGGAGACCGTTAAGTTCTTGGCCGCGATCAGGGTGCCGTTCTCCGCCACCGTATAGAAGTCCCAGTACCATTGCCCGGCTAATACGACGACTATCCTTATCTTGCCCTCGTTCTGGAGTGGAAGCAACTCATTCACGTCCTGCTGTATTACGTTTGTGCATGCTGTTGCGTAATTATTGGGGCTCGCATAGGGGCACTGAGTTTGTAGGTTATTGACTCCCAGCGACTCCAAAGTGTTACCGGTGACTATTTGTGGGGTTGTGCCGACTAATGCGATGTTTAGTATTATTATGGATGCTATGGAGATGATTATCCAGTACTTCTCGAAGATCTCGGCCCTGTGCCTATATCGTTTTTGCTCATCATCGCTCATTCCCCTCTTGGATCTCGATGCGACCCATACCAGTACCCCCACGCTCACTATTAGTAGTGCCGTGAATATATCGGCGAGGGCAAGGGGGCCTAAGCCTATGTTGGCCGCGTATGGTATAGCCATACCGATGCGTATTTAATCGATGTTAATAAATAGGAAAATATCGTTCATAAATTGTAGTCACATGCATAATTTATTTAAATCAGTTATAAAAAATCTGTGCCTATGCCAATCAATTATTAACATTGAGCTACAACTTATTTAAAATCTATTAAAATCATGCTCATGGGCTCAATAGAGAGCGACGCTATCGAGAAGAGGGCTGGTCGCATTGCCCTCAAGTACTTATTCACGTGGTTCGGCGTGTTTCTGGCGGGAGGATTATTAGGTCTAACCATGAGGTCCCAACAAGCCGATATGATAAGCATCGGTTCCTCCCCCTTCTATATATTGATGACAATGCATGGCCAATTCATGTTCATAGGGCTAGGCACCTTCGGAATGATGGGGGTAACTTGGTACGTGCTGGCCAAGCTATTGCGAACGGATCTTGATTATAAATTGATCGACGCGATCTTCTGGGTACTGGTTGCTGGATTCACATTAATAGGGATAAGCGGTCTCTACGGTGAATTCGCGGCTGGATGGTACTTCCTTTACCCGCTTCCGCTCTATGCCGCCCAGGATCAATGGACGCTTTGGGGAGTCGCCGCATTCTCCCTTGGTGAATTAATGATTGGACTAGCAATAATACTATATACAATTGAGGTTCTATTAGTGGTATCCAGGAAAGGAGGAAGAAGCATCAGGAATGCGCTCAACGCCATAGTTAGGGGGCTTGGGTTCGATGGCTTGATCGGAAGCCAAGTAAGCGGCTTCAATGTGTCGATATTCCCATTAGTGGCGGATGCATTAGACATGTTGATAGCCACGCTCCCCCTAGCCGCTCTATTGCTGGTAATGTTCATAGGCTCAACAGTGGATCCGCGGTTCGGGCTCAATGTAGGGCTAGCCGACAACATGTTCTGGTACTTTGGCCACCCAATAGTGTACCAATTATTGTTCCCAGCGATTGCGGGAATGTACCTAATTTTCCAGACATACTCCAACAGGCCCTGGATAGGGTACGCCACCACGGGCGGCGTCTGGGTGCTGGCTGCCCTAACCAACCTATTAGTGTGGGGGCATCACCTATACCTATACCCATTTCAACCCCTCCCAGTTAATTTCCTCGCCCAATTATCAACGATGGGCATCTCAATAGTCTCCGCGGTCTCCATTTACTCCCTCCTCGCCATGACGTGGAGGGGCGGCATTAAGTGGGATCCACCAATGATGTTCGCCTACATGGGCATATTCGGCTGGCTTGAGGGCGGCTTCAGTGGGATAGCTCAAGCAATGATAGGCTGGAACCTCTACCTTCACAATACTCTCTGGATCGTCGGTCACTTCCACCTCTTCGCATTAATGGTCGTGGCGATGACTGCGATCGCCATGATTTACTACATTGTGCCCCGCATATATGAGGGCGTGAACCTATACGATAAGTGGAGCAAGGTTCACTTCTGGATGAGCCTCATAGGGGGATACGGCTTCGTGAATGTATGGATGGCGGAGGGAATACTGGGAGTGCCGAGGAGGTACGCCTATCATTACTTGCTAAGCGTGTACAGCATACCTGTGCCTAACCTGGACTTACTGGGCGTGGTGTTCGCAACAATACTGGGGATAGGTCAAGGCATATTTGCGGTGAAGCTGTTCAATGAGTTGGTGATCAAGAGGATAAGGAGGATAGGTCTTGAGGTGGAGCAGTATGCCTAAGGAAGAGAAGGAGAACGTGGATCTAATCAGGAGGCGCACGCTTAAGGCATTGGTGGCGCTGGCGGGGGCAGCCGTGATAATGGGCGCTGTTCCCCCATTAGTGGAGGAAATAATTCCGCCGATCACTGGACTCACAAGTTTCCCAACGCTTAAGCTTCTGGATGAGAATGGTAACCCAATAAAGGCAAGCTCTATACCGCCTAACGCCACTAATCTATACGTATTCAGTTACCCATTAAGTAATGAGCCGAATATGTTGATAAATATCGGGGATGAGAACGGTAACCCAGTGGCGGTGCCGCCGACCACGGTAACGGTTCCGCAAACGGGCGCCACATATGATTTTCCGGGCGGCGTGGGGCCAAGCAAGTCAATAGTGGCCTATAGCGGCATATGTCAGCACTTAGGGTGCCAGGCCCCCCTCATATCTTTTTATCCCAATGTCCCCTCATGTCAACCAGCCCAAACCAGCGCTGGATCCCTGAAGGGCGTCATTCATTGCCTCTGTCACGGTAGTACTTATGATCCAATTAAGGGCGGCGCCGTGATAACTGGACCAACGGTTAGGCCTTTGCCGTATGTGGTTCTCAGATATGATTCAAGCACTGATGAGTTATATGCGGAAAAAATGATTGGGCCAGTCGTATATGGTCATCCAGGCTTCGGCAATCCAACTCCCGACGTGGTCAATGATCCAATGGGCGATCTACAGGGCGGTTCCCCAGTGACAAGCGCGGTGGTGAGTAATCTTGGGAAGCTTTCCCAGTGCGGGTGATGAGTGATGGCAACGAGGATAAGCAAGAAAATGAGGGACACGATCAGTAAGGCGCGGAGCTTCGATTTCTGGGCGTGGCTGGATGAGAGGGCTAAGTTAAGCGAGTTACCGCTGCTCGGCACGCCTGACTACATGTTTAAGCTGGGTTACTGGACTGGGGGAATGACTGCCGCCGCATTCTTTTGGCAAGTAATAAGCGGTCTTCTGCTCCTGATGTATTATGAGCCCGGCAGCGCCTATTCCTCCACGGNGTACATAATCAATAACGTGGCCTTCGGCAAGATCCTCCTCGCCTCTCACCTATATGGTGCTTATGCCATGATATTCCTCGCATTCGTGCACCTATTCAGGAATTACTTTGTTGGCGCCTATAAGAAGCCCAGGGAGCTCCAGTGGGTTGTTGGCATATTGACTGGGGCAACAGTCTTCGGCACCGCATTCTTCGGTTACTCGCTTGTAGGGGATACTTTATCTGTGGATGGGGCCGACGTGGCGAAGGGCCTGCTCCAGGGCGCACCATTCGGCAGCACACTGCTGAACATCTTCTTCGGGCCAGGTGGGGAAACCGCTCAATTCACTAGGGTACTGGCGTGGCACATAACGCTGGCCGCGTTGGTTGCTTTGCTGTTCATGCTTCACCTGGGGTTAGCCGAGCAGAACGGCATTATGCCGAGTCCCCGCTTATTTAATTATAAGGCGCCGGCGGAGATAGATAAGAAGGCTGCCCCCAAGTGGTGGCCCAAGAATTTCCTATACACCGTGGCGATATTGTTCTGGGTGTGGGGCTTCATATTGATAATACCATCCATTTTATTAATGCTTCCACAAGGCTCAATACCGATCCTATTGTCTCCCCTGCCGGGTCCCCCGCCAACAAGCGCTGCTGCCGCCAATATTCCGCCTTACCCGCTCTGGTTCTTCCTCAACGTGTATAAGATAGTGGATTTCCAGTTACCGATATTCCAGGGAGGCTCCGGCTCATTCATAGCCGTCACCATTGGGGGACTATTGCCGCTTCTTTATCTTCTGCTCCTCCCATTCCTGGACCGCAGCGATAAGCTTCATCCACTTGATAGGATAATTCACACAATCATAATAATTTGGTTATTGGTGGTTTGGCTTGTGACGTACGCCGCGTGGGGAGCATTGACGCCGGGGCTACCGATACCCCCCATACGCGTGGCTGAGGTAACGTTGGTTCCAACCGCCATAATATTCATCGGCATGGCGATGGTTTACTTGACGTGGAGGGGCCCCAAGTCCATTGGTCCCATTAAGGAATTGAGTGCCAGGGAAATAACGGTGAAGAGGGCATACGCATCGCTCATTCTCGTATTCCTCGTGGCTTTCGAGGTGGCGATAATGGCCGTGCTGTGGAAACTGCTTCCCTATGATTCCTTTGAGCCCATGATTGGCGTATTGGTTGGCATTGGCCTAGTGGTGTTCGGCGAAATAATTTCGCTATATAGGTACATAGCTTACCCGCCCCTTCCAGGGGCGAAGTGAATGAATCCTTGGTCCATTTACTTCATATACGGCGGGGCCGCCGGCATGGTGGTCGCCGTCGCCGTTGTCCTATGGCTCTATAAATCGAGTAGGAACATGATGCTTAGGACACTGATGTGGCTTCTCTATGTCTTGGCCTCCATGATAGTCATGTTTGGGGCAGCTGCCTTTTACCTGATTAATCAAAGCACGTCCAACCTATTCACTGCCATATTGATAGCCAATACTTCAATGATTATTTGGCTCCTCCTCCTGGGCAGTAATTGGGGGCGCGGCAGGGGGATTAACCCCAAGTTATCGGGCGCCCTCATAATCGTAATGGTTTTAATGGCCGAGCTACTTATGGGTATTACATACACATTATATATCGAGGGCCCCAAGGACTTGCTGCTTAAGTCGCTTGATAGCCCATGGTTCGTGATCCCCATGNCTCTGGAGGCCGCTATTAGTTATGTGTTGACCGAGCGAGGGGGCAGGGATTTATTCGCCTTAATTGCGCCGCCCTGGATACTTAATATGTTGTTTAATCCAGTGATGCTTCCCGGCGCTTGGTTCAGGTACTCGCTTCTGGCCTCCTCAATTATAATGGTGATGATAATTATCCTGATGCTGGATTACATGCATCGCCATAAGGTGCTTCAAGCCAATGATATGCATGTAATGCTCGGCGCATCCGCTGTAATGGCCGTGATGATGATCATTCAATTGGCGGCAAGCCTCGGCGCATTGCCGTGGGCGATGTATGGAGCGGCTTTACTTGTGGATATGGGGTGGTACTTAGCGGTGTACGTGAATCACAAGCCTCAGCTCCGCTCCATTGCTTGGTTAACCAAGCCCATTCATGTTGCCGTATTCCTATCCCTAATATTCATTGCTGAGGCAGCCATGGGCGGAGTCATCTCGATGGAGATGGGGTGGCTCAATCCCGGGGGCCTGAGCGAATCATTGTCTCAGGGCTTAGTGGGCATTATTCAATTCATATCTGCCTTAACCCTTGGGCCCGGCTTCATGATAATGATGGGGATAGAGATGGGGTGGCTCGTCGCGGCCAGGGCGTTGGAGGTCCATAATGCGGAGAATAGGGCTAGATTAATCCTCATGATGGTATCATACGCATTATATGGCGTATATGCATCCAGTTTCTTGCCGCCAAGCCTTGCTCGGTACCCGTACCTGGAGTGGAGCATGGGTCTCGGCACCGCCGGCCCCCTTTCTCCGTACTTATTAATGGCGGTGCTCGGCACCTATGCAATAAATGGCGCTGCCTCATTCCTCTTCGGCGCTCGGCAAGTCTGTTCCCTCACGTGCACCGCGGCATATATGTGGCAAGGCACGTTCTATGATGATTTAAAGATGATTAAGCCAACTAGGATTACCCCGCGTAAAGGCGTGATCCGTAGGATACATGATGCCCTCATGATGATAATGATGCCCTCCCTCATCGTATTGGCGCTCCTCTCGTACCTTAACCAGATTGGCTACGTGAAGCTGGCCCTGGGCCTTGATCCGCTTGTCCTGCTTTACCTAGTGTCGTTCGGCATTGCTTGGTACCTATTCTTCGCGTTATCCCCAATTCTAGGCACGTATAATTGCGTTACTTATGGTTGGTGCCACTGGGGAGCATTCAATAGATTAATGGGCAGGATTGGATTCTTTAAATTGGTTGCCAAGGATCCAAGCATATGCATCAAGTGCCGCACAAGGGATTGCGCGCGTGCGTGCCCCACCGGTAATTCAACTATGCCGGGCAGCTTCATAACCAGTGGGCACTATAAGAGCCTCACATGCATAGGGGTTGGGGACTGCGTGGAGGCGTGTCCCTATGATAATATAGAGATCCATGATGTTCGACACTCGCTGCGATTAAATGCTTTCCGTGAATTGCTTGCCTCAATTAACGGGAGGAGTCGCTAGGGATGCATTTAAAAAAGGCGAAGCCCTGTAGCGCTATGAGTATTTCGGCTAATCCAATGATAGCTCTCCAGACGCGACCAGTTAATTTATCCTATGCAGCATCGTTCCTGAGACAGGTTGGGTGCAGCGTTGATGACTCGGTGACCCCCATAATTAGGGTTGGGAATGAGCCTCAGGTAATGATAATCAGCGGATTCAGGAGCAGCGAGTACATTATATCTAATTCCCTCGTTCTAATGGCATCATCCTCCTGCCCCAGCAGCGTTAGGAGGCAACTGTTTCCGCATGTAGATGATGCCGTATATATACCGTTCGCGAATGGCGGCGCGTTTATGGATATAACCATAGATAGGGGCGGCTTGGACGAGGATGGAATAGATGTCTTCAATGACTTCCTCATGCTTAGCTCTAAGTACTCCTCCTACATACATGAATTGGTGTGGAGGCTAAGGCCTAGATTAACTCTGGTGGTCACCATGAATGAGGAGGGGGACGATATGTATAAACCACATGCCCACCTATTAATGGAGGGCTTCAACGTTCACTTAATGACTCTGCCCACGGGCTTGCCTCCATATGATATAGCCTATAGATTGGCTAGGCACATTCACGACACGTTAAAGGTATCCATGGAGGGGGAGGCATTCGCTCCATACAGGGTAGAGGTCTCCGTTGAGGGCGATCTCAGCTCTTTTACTCGCTTGCTGAATGCCCACGGCGTCCCATTCGAGAAGGATGGGGATAGATTCATCGTGACGGTCATAAATCGCTTCGTGGATCAATTGCTTCCCATAATTGATCACTTCATTCCAGTGCGTTCACCATCAATACAACGGCTAGCTCAATGATGGAGAGAACGCCCATGCCGATCAACGCGGCGCGTTCATTGGATACATAGAATAGAACAACTGCTGATGCCAGCGGTATCACCGCCGCTACTGCCGCTAACCCCACCAGCATTATCATGAAGAGCGGCAATGTGCCCGTAACCAATTGCTTCAGGAACCCATTCATCACGGTATCCAATAGAATCGCGCCAACAATTATGGGAAGAGCCTCGAGAAGTATTATTGGGAATATGGCTAGCGACGCATTAATGATTAGATCCAGTAGTAGGGGGGACGTGAATAATAGGTATAAAGCAATGGCTAGCAGTACCTTTGACTCAAGTATTTTTCCCCTGCCCAGGGGAAGCATCTTAATTAGGTAATAGCCACCCAGATCAACAATATAGGAGAGATACACGATCATGACGGTTACAATGCTTATCATTAATTCGAACGGCATTACAGTCATTAACGCTAGTCTGGGACTCAATAATCTATACGGTATTATAAGCACCATTATTAAAGATATGATTCCATACGCTACGGGAACCATCGCCATCATGAGCAGCCTACTGGACCTATATATCGCCTTTAACTCCTTAATTAACATGGATGATACGGCTCCCCGCCTCCGTAGACTCATTGAGCCCCGCCCCGCTCCTGCCCTGATTCCCTCAATGAAGAGAGGCCGATAATCCAGGCGAAGCATGAGCATTGAGGCGACGACGGCCATTGCGGCATATGCAATGATTGATGCCGTAATCGTGGTGCTTGGGCTTAATTGCGCCGAGGCTAGGTTAATTATCGGCAGGTACTTGATTAAGACCCATGGAAACGAAGCGGAGGAGAGCAGTGAAATGGATGGCGTGTACTCCATTATTATGAGGGGCATGAAGCTCCCGATCATTAGGAACCCGATCATGATTATGGCCACTATAATCATTTTCCCCATTGATGCCCCGCTCCTGGTGAGCATGGTCATTATTAACGAGAAGCAGGCAATTGCATACAGTATTGCAGCTAACGCCGTGATGAATGATGATTGGGACACGAGGAGGGATAAGGCGAGGCTAATCACTATATTAACGGCCAGCGGCGCATCCATTATTCTAAGCGTGGATTTAAGTAAACTCCTCCGCGCATCCCCATTATTTAGTGGAAGCACTAGGAAGAAGTCGATGAGGTATGTCCCCCGTATGGAGTATAGCAATTGAAGCGTATCTATTAGCAGTATTGATAATGTATAGGAGAATACGGTTAATGGGTAGGAAACCGATAGTGACGCCGCGTTTAGGTGAATCGCCAGGCTTGAAACGATTTGGGGCGCGGCGTTGGATCCATGAATTATGTTCATTGAGAAGCGTATAAGCGCCACGTCGATTAGGTACATGAAGGCTATGAACATTGATATAAATATCTTTTGAATAATGGATATCCTCCTTATCCGCGCCAATACGTCCCCATCAACCATGCTGGGCAATCCATGTAGCCGCGAGCCTATTACTCCTTGAAACAGTAATTCCCTATACATTAAATCGCTTATGTCTCCCGTGGCCCTCCCCACAGTGATTAACTAAATAAACTTACTCAGGGAGTTCCCCTGATCGCCCCGCATTAAGGGACATCAACGGCGCTCCATCTTAATACCCATCAATTGAAGCCAAGGCCTGCATCAATATTCCCCTAATGGGGCTTGTCCCTCTTTCACGATGGTCGCTGGTTCCCCATGTTTAGTATGGCCTTAATGTACTTATCCATCTCGGTCTCCTCCAGTATTATTTCTTCAAGTTCATCCCTATTGAGCTTCGATGAATCCATTACGTTGATCACTGTTCCCTTATTGATTAGCACTATGTCGTTGCACAGCTTCTCCGCGGCATCCAGCATGTGGGTAGCCATCACTATGACCCTATTCTCCCTATACTTGCTGAGGGTCTCCCTAAGTATTATTATGGAGGCCACGTCTAACCAGTTAAAGGGTTCATCCAGGAGAAGAAGGTCAGGCCTATGCATTAGGGCCGTCACTATGGATAGCTTCTGTCGATTACCTATGGAGAGCGATGCCACTAACTTATTTAGCTGTGAGTCGAGGTTGAATGCCTTGAGAAGCCACTTGATCCAATCCATGTGCTGCTCCCCGAGGCTTCTCGTGGATAAAATGAATTGAATAGTCTCCTCGACCGTCAATGAATCAAAGAGGAGAGGGCTCTCCGGGACGTAGCCCACAATCCTCTTGAACTCAATGGATCCCGGATCCATGGTTTTCCCATCCATCCTGATAATTCCATTGAACTGCATTAAACCCATTATTGATTTAATGATAGTTGTCTTGCCTGCTCCATTAGGCCCCAACAGGCAGGATATCCTACCACGCCTAGCGGTAAAGGAAACATTCCTCACGAAATAATTCCCATTAACGGCAACGCTGAGCCCCTCTACGCTTAAACCATCCACGCAGCAATTAGTTTAGACACATTTAAATACGTTGCCGAGTCTCCATGATTCTTCTTAAGCACCGGGGAATGCTGTTATGAGGATGCTCGGAGCACCATTAAACGCGATGAGTCAGAAGATTTTTATATTGACCCCCACAATATGATTCAATGGAGTCCTCAGATGATGAGGCCAGCAAGGCAATACAGAAAATACACTCGGAGGTAATGATGTCATTCATGAAGGATTGCTCCAATTTGGACTTTAATGATATAGGCAGTTGCGTTGCATCAAAGCTACGGGAAAACGGGTTAGAGGTCCTCGATATAAGGATGTTCGACTTAGATGGGAGGGAAACCAATGATCCATCCACGGTTAAGTACGTCCGCGCATCCGTTAAGGGCGATTTGCCCAATATAGAGCACATCTTCACCTTCGCCGTAATAAAGAGAAGGGATAAATTCAATGTATTGTTCATGCAGTCAGCCGTTAATTATAAATAAGATAAAGTATTCACTACATCGCTTCCTTAAACCCATAAAATGATTCCCCCACGTATTTCAACTACATCGCTCCGCAGCATATCTATATAGAGTTAGGCCCGCTTTAGGGCCGTGATTGCCGAGGATGCTTGCCTCAATAATTCACTGGTTCTCTCCGGATTATTTGATTCAGCGTATATCCTCAGCTTGGGTTCAGTGCCGCTTCCCCTAGTGAGGATCCATGATCCATCGTTGAAGACCACCTTCACGCCATCAATAGTTATTACTTGCCTCACGTTGCCGAGGCCGGAGAGCGCCCTTATCACGTCCTCCCTCCTCGTATTTATGAATTCCTTGGAGTTCTGCATCGGCACATCGATTCGGCCAGAATGAAATTCACCACAGGAATTAATGACTTGCCCTAATTCATTACTTGCTTCCCTACCTATCAGTGCAGCGAATAATGCGCCGCTATATACGCCGTCCTTCTCGGGCACATGCCATGAATAAGCCAATCCCCCGCTCTCCTCTCCCCCAATATCTATTTTCCCCCCTATTATGAGTTCCGATATGTACTTTATGCCGACCGGGGTCTCGTACAGCGGCACACCCATCTTCGTCGCCAAGCAGTCCACGGCATGGGTTGTGGCCACGGTTCTTCCGAGCCCCCTCCTAATCATGTTGAGCCCCATTAATCTATGTATCATTATCGGTATTATCTTGTTGGCTCCGAGGAATCCCAATCCCCTCACTGCAACAGCTAATCTATCGGCGTCCCCATCATGGGCTATCCCCATATCGAAGCCCCCCTCCATTACTGCCCTAATCATTTCAGCCAAGTTCCTCTCCTCCGGCTCTGGCTCTAATCCGCCGAAGTTCGCGTCATGGGTTCCATGTATCTCCTTGACCTCCATCCCCAGGGACTCCAATAGCTTGGCAGTGTAGCCCACTGCGGCTCCATGCATTGGATCAACTACCACCCTCAACTTGCTTGGCTTTACCCGGCCCTCCAGCCAGGACTGGATGTACTCAATATACGGCTTCTTGAGCGTAATTGTTGGTATGGATTTGCTCGGTATATCCTTAATGTACCTAAGCATGTCCCCCTCCTCATTCCTAATTATTTTCTCCACCTCATTAGTGTCCTCGGGGAAGGCGGATGATCCATCCCTGGTTATTATCTTTATCCCATTATACTGAGGGGGATTATGGCTGGCAGTTATTTGAAAACCGAAGTCAAATCCCATTGATTTAATGGCCCAGGCAATTGTCGGCGTGGGCGTCGGCTCATCCGTTATAAGAGCGTCTAAGCCGTAATCCAGGGCTATTGCCGCCGCCTCCTCAGCGTATTGCTTGGATTTCCGCCTAGTGTCATACCCTATGAGCACGCGATGCGCCCCATACTTCCTGCTCCAGTGCCTAAGCGCTGCCTCAACCACCATGGCCACCGTTAATTCATTGAATGTGGAGTCAATTACGCCCCTCACACCATCAGTTCCGAACTTAATATCCATAAATTATCCATGTATGAGGGGATTAAATGTTTTCCATCATGGGAGAAGATAAAATAATATTATTTTATTGATTTCTCGTGATTGCCTTTCATTACTGTTTCTTCTTTTCCTGAGTTCCTTCCTCCTTCTTCTTCTTCGCCACCTTATTCACCTCGCTGTAACCGGCATTGCTGGAAATATTAAATGTATCGATAACTATTTTTACTTATTTTTAAGTGAGAAAATTCTCTTTCTCCCTAATTTATTGGGCCACTTAATAATAAATAAGCGTTGCTTCACCGTGAAACCTCGTTTAAATTAATGGTGAAATTAATCATTAATACGATGAATAGATGATGTGGTTCCACATACTTTAGAGCCGCTTATCAAGGAATAATCAATGCTAAATAGGTAAACCTCATTAGAAATAGAGGCGCCCCCACCTAATCGCGACGCGCATCAAATGGTGAATTAAATGAAAAAATGAAAAATATGAAATTAAGGGGCGGCTAGATGTATTTTGAGAGCCTCTTCTCCGCTTCCTCCCAATTCAAGACATTCCATATGGCGTCCAAATACGCATTCCTATTATTCTTATACTGAAGGTAATAGGCATGCTCAAACTCATCAACAATCATCAATATGGGCAGCTCAGCTATGTGCTGATTATAATGATTCTCGAACGTGGTGAAAATCAGGTTGCCGCTCTCCGGATCATAATAGAGGGTGGCCCATCCAGTGCCCGGCAATGACCTCATGATTTCATCAAATATCTTCCTGAACTTATCGTAACTGCCGTACTGCTTCGTAATTAAATCCGCGAGCCGTCCACCCGGCTTGCCGCCGCCCTTGCCGCTGGGCGCCATGCTGTTCCAATACAAGGCATGCAGCTTGTGGCCATTTATATTGAAGAAGAGGCTCCTCAATACTCCCTGAATATCGTAGCTAGTCACATCCCCCTTCAGTATCTTCTCGATTCGCTCAACGGTTGCGTTCGCGCCATTCACGTACGCCTTATGATGCCCATTATAGTGGACATCAATCACTTGCCCACTTATATGGGGCTCCAGTGCATCTATTTTATATGGAAGCGGAGGCAACTCGTACCTCTTGAATAGATTCGCCGTAGACATGAGTTGAAAAACCAGTATACATTTAAAAATGTTTTTCCTTAATCCACATTAATAACTAATGCAATGCTTAAAAATACGAAGTAATATAATGTTAGATTTCATATATGAAAATACGATAACTACATTAAGGAATCATCTTTCTCGTAAGATGATCATCCCCTTAAGGAGAACCGTTCTTAATGGTCCTTTTCCCCATCGTTATGGACGGGAACCCCCTCCCGAGCTTATCACTATGTCTAGGAGAAAAGGATTTAAATAGAATAGAATAGCCTATAAACAAGAGATAATAAGAATGAGTGAATCTGAGAATGAGAGATATTATTCCAATAATTAACCACAAATAATTATCGCCTACCTAAGCCTATTCATGTATGCACATGCCGGCCGCGTCATCTTTACATACTCGTGGAAAGGCCACTCCATCATATACGTTAAGTACCCTAGACTACCGTGGCCACTCAATGCGTTGATGTGGGGCTTGATCCGCCCGGCGAGTATCCATCGATTCAGGTAAACATAATTAATGCTCCTAAGCCATACCCTCACGCCAACGCCAGATTCTCAGTGTATGCAGTGGGGCCCGCCGTGAATGGCTTCGTGGACATTGACCCCTACCTCAGTAACTCCGCGGGCTTCTCCATAATCCTCGGCAGCTACTCGCCATATATCGATGAGCTCGTTACTTGGGAATGACGCCCGACATTGCCGGCCCTCCGTCGCTCTATTCATGAATTCCATAGGCTATTACGGGAGCTCCCCCAGCATCTTCACGGGCTTCATGATGGTGCCCATAATTCCTCCTTCAGCTCCCTTTAGGGATCTTCATCTCTATTAAGTGTGGCCAATGCATATGGTGTAGGCAAGGATAGGGCATTGGGATTAGGCTACGTGAATTCTGAACTGATTAATCAATAAGTAATCAAGAGAAGGATTAGCAAACAAAAATAAGTCATTAAGGCGTCTCCCCTTTAGGGGCCTGCTTTTACCTGTGGCTTATTAAGTAGCATTTGCATTCCTCAATCATTGGAGTTATTTTAAATGGAAAAGTTTGTCCTTTAAATGGGTAAGTCAGACTACTAATCAATGGCGCCAGGTTATGGCAAATTCGTGCCTTATGGATGGGGATTTATTGAGGGGTAGTCCCAAGATAGTTGGAGAGGACATAGTTGCACTGTTAATCTCCAAGGATATTAAATGGTATTAATATGGTCTTGGGAAATATTTCCCTTATGCGTGGGAATACCATTTATTATTTACGTAAATTCATATCTTCCCTAATCTAAGATGAATATCATTTCTCTCCAGCATTAATCAGGATATTCTTTAATTTCTTGATCGCTGTGCCAATAATCAATTACGCGAGATTAACTAGGGTAGTTAGTTATTCCTGCCCGCATAATTATGGGAAGTAAAAACCATTCTAAGCGTGGGGTCATGCTTGTGCCAGGTTTAGAAATGGAGGTGATCAGTCGAAGATCAGACGGCTACTAAGTAATTCAAAGTATTAGGAGGGTGATTGTATCATTAGTCTGTGGCGGCAATGAATGAGTATATGCCTAGCCCAATCATGAATAGACCTAAAATACCGAGAGCTAATCTACCTGCTTGAGCTATGATGCTCCAATCCTTAATAGTATGAATGATGCCCTTATATATTAGTGCAACGATCACTGATTGGGCCAGCCATGAGCCAAGACCAAATATGAGGCCTATGAGGAAGGATAAGCCTGTTGAAATTGTGGGCACTAATATGGTTGTTAGTATCAGAACTATGAAAAAGTCGCCGCCGAAGGCTGCGGTTAATCCATGTATCCAAATTAACTTGTAATCCGCGGTTCTAACTTTCTCTGCATGGTCATGATCGCCAAAGACTAGGTAAGCGGCTACCCCATCATGGTTAAGCCAACTAGTATATCAATGTATGGATCCAGGATTGAGGTGTTGATAAGATTCATTAATTGACCAATTAATGCACTCATAAGCGTCCACACTAGAGTTAAGGCTCCAGCAAATACCGAGACGGCGGTGATGACGCCATTTATATCCCTCTGCATTAAGCCATAAGAAACTGTAATGGGCCAAGTATGCTCATCGGGCTTTAATCCATGTATTATGCCGATGATTAGGACTGCCAATAGCCAATAGGAACCCATGGACATGACGATATGTCTAGCCAGAGGATCAAGGATGTTGGGCATTGATAATATTGCTATAGTTATAGCTATTGCTATGGTTCCCGCTAAAAGCCATACCTTAATGCTTTTTTCTTTGATGTGGGGCTACATCTCATTAGGGTTACCCTAATGAGATTTATTAAACCTTGCTCATTAGCATACCCCTAACCAATTGAAAACACATTCAATCGCATCAATAGATTAGAGAATGGAACGATTGAGATCATTCCCAGCGTCCCAAATAACCTAGGTCCTTAATTAAACGATTACTGTCCAGCCCCGGCGCTATACGTGGATTTCAATGCGGGGCCCTGCGTTAGTTGATGCTTGAAAGCCTTTAAATTTGTACGGAGGATGGGGTAATTATGCAGTACGTTAGGCTTGGTTGGTCTGGGGTCAAGGTTTCCCAGTTGTGCTTGGGTACTTGGTACTTGCCTAGGCTTGACGAGCGAGACGAGTATGGGGTTCATAAGGTTGACGTTGATGCCGCCGTTAAGATCATGAGGAGGGCCTATGATGAGGGGATTAATTGCGTCGATACTGCTAATAGGTATCATGGAGCTATGTCCCCAGTGGACTTGAATCACGTTGGCAATTCAGAGAGGGTGGTGGGTCAATTCCTAAAAGCCGTGGATCGGGAGTCCATTGTGTTGGCCACCAAGGTGAGGGGCCAAATGGCTGCTTGGCCCAATGGGGAGGGATTATCGAGGAAACACATTCGGTGGCAGGTAAGGGAATCTCTGAAGAGGCTGGGGGTGAATTACATTGATCTATACCAGATACATTGGCCGGATCCGGATACGCCCAAGATAGAAACCCTTAGGGCGCTCGATAACTTGGTTCAGGAGGGATTGGTGAATTACATAGGCGAAAGCAATCACCCGGCCCATGATGTGGTGGAGTTCATGGAATTGGCGGATAAGCGTGGAATGGAGCCCTTCGTTACCATGCAGGAGGTCTATAATCTGCTTAATAGGGATATAGAGAGGGATAAGATCCACGTGGCCAAGAGGTATGGAATGGCGGTGCTGGCCTACTCTCCCCTAGCTCAAGGGATCCTCACGGGCAAGTACATCGACTTCAATGCGAGGAAGTGGGCCACGCCGAGCGACTCCAGGGCAGCCATATCGAGCAGCCCACGGGGATACATAAACGATGAAAACCTCAAGATCCTCCTGGAGCTAAATGAGGTAGCCAAGGCAAGGGGCATCACGTTAAGCCAAGCCGCATTGGCGTGGTTAATCGGCATGCAGGAGAGGCTTGGGGTTAACATAATACCGATAATAGGCATCACGAAAATGGGTCACTTAGAGGATGATTTAGGCGCCCTCGGCGTGAAGCTGAGCCAAGATGATTTAAAGAGAATCGATGAAATAATGAAGCCCCAATAAATTCCCTCAAATCCTGGACTCTCCAAGTCGTTTAATTAGATCTGTATGCGTGGTGGTTCCCCTATGCATGGTTCGTGGCCATTATTCAATTCCGGAATGTGGAGGAGGATGTTGATTTTATAGCCGGGCCCGGATTCGAACCGGGGTCGATGGGTCCAAAGCCTAGTGAACTTGGTTACGATAAGACCTACATGTACAGGGTTAGGCATGGGCTAGTGCCGATTAGTGACGAGCTCTTTAAGGCTTTACTCAGGTTCATTGACATTGAGGAGTATGCTAGGCTAGTAGGCTCTGCACCACAGTTAGTTGACGCAACTCCTGATGACATTGTTCGTGTTGTTAAGAAGGCGCTGGTTGACAAGTCCTTCAGGAATCTACTATTCGACATGCTTAGGCAGGCGTTCGGTGACGAATTCCGTGAATACAGGGCGTCGTGGACGGTAACCGAGCGTGACATTGAGGAGTTTGTTAAGGCTAAGAGGCTTAAGGGCCTTAAGGAGAAGACTATTAGAGACCATGTCCACTACCTGCGCCTAGCACTCAGTGAGCTTAACTGGACGCTTGAACCTGAGGGCATTAGGGAGTTCCTCGCCGAGCTTAGGGAGGATGGGGAGGAGCATGTGCTAAGGCATGTCACGGTGGCGTTGAAGTCATTCCTCAAGACCGTGTTGAAGCCAAAAGACCCAGCCCTATTCAGGCTACTCTACGATTCATTCACAGTGTATAAGTCCAAGGCAAGCAACCGCATTACACTACCCAGCCTGGAGCAACTTAGGGCAATTTGGCAACAACTACCAAGCATTGAGACTAAGTTTTACTTCACCCTGTTGGCTGAGACTGGTCTTAGGCCTGGTGAGCCCTTCACCCTAAGCCTAAGTGACCTTGACCTGGAGCACGGAATGCTTCACATCGGTAAGGTGACTGAGACTAAGAGGGCTTTTGTAGCCTTCCTGAGACCTGAATTCCTCAGGTGGGTTAAGCAGGTGTACTTACCGCATAGGGGTGATTGGGTTGAGAGGCTTAGCAAGGGCTGGCTTGCAAGCGGCTGGTTCAGCCAAGACATTGTTGAGAAGGCTAAGCAGAAGTTAATACCATTCGACCAGTCTAGGCTTAGGAGGGAGATTAAGGAGGCTGCAAGGCAGATTCTTAACCGTGAATTTGAACTATATGAGCTTAGGAAATTCTACGCCACCTGGATGATAAGCCAGGGCGTGCCTGAAAGCATAGTGAACACGCTTCAGGGTAGGGCGCCACCTCAGGAGTTTAGGATACTTGTCGAGCACTACTGGTCACCTAGGCATGAGGAGCTTAGGCAATGGTACCTGAAGCATGCGCCTAGGGTTTGTTGCCTTGCATAAGCCGACGCTGCTTACCATGAGGCATGGTTTTTAAGCATCTTAGGGATACGCGATGTTGATGAGTTACTCGGATGAGGATGATATCGTTAGGGCAATCGGGATATTGCTAGCCATGGCCGTACTGGCCATAGTGTTCATACCTCAACAACTCCTTAATGCGTTAATACATGGATTAATAGAGGGGGCAATAATAGCCTTAATAATCGTAGCTGCGTTCCTCATTAAAAAGTACATGGAGGATGAATCAGGATGGTGATGTAAACAGGGCTTGTTGATGAGGGGCAGTCCTGACGTAAAGCCGCAGCTTGAAAACCCTAAATACCCAGAGGGTTCATAGGGACAACGTAAGTAGCGCTAACGCAGGTATTTTCGCATGCATTGTCAAAGACCACCGTGGTTCTGCGGTGGTTTGCTTATGTGGGCAAGATTAACACCCACCTCATTAACAACATCCTTAAGGCTTGGTATTAAGCTAGAAACCCTACCAACAATGGCGTTTATAATACTCCCTATGTCAGCTGGTTGCACTCACCACCTCCAGCCCCTCCTCTCTCCTCCTCACTGGTTATTTTCTCAACGAGTTCATTGATCTCCCTAACCAACTCGTTACACGGTTTCTTACCTTTTACCCACGTCGAAGACCTTGACCTACGTATCTCGTAACCAGCCCTACCCAACAACCTCAACAACTTGCTGTAGCCACCTGTGCCAAGCAAGTAGACCAAGCCCCTAGCATCAACCCAAGCAACACCCACACCCCAGAGCAGTACAGGTTAATGCCAGAAGACATCAATGCCGAATCGCTTAGGGGCTTTTAAGGATTCGAAATACGGAGTAATCGGGGTTGTGGATTTCGCCTTTGCAGGTTGGGCTAATCCTTAATTATGACTGGCTAAGGCTTACTCAATGCCCTGGTTCATGTACAAAGACGACTTATTTATCCCCGTGGAGATTAGGGCATTAATGATTAATGAAGCAGTCAGTGCCGGTTTAATCATTGCTAAGGAGATCTTGGGCGTTGTCAATAGGTACTGCATCTGGGAAGGTAGTAGCGAGGTAATTATCGAATATTGGCGTGGTAGAGAGATGGCTATGAAGCTCATCTATGCCGATAACCCAGCCAAGGCATTAATACATCATCATAACACCGAGAGTCGGCTTAGTCGAGTGTCCCTCGGTCTCCTAATTATTTAGTTCATCGATGCCGCCGTTATTAACGCTTATAAAGTTGGGCCTTGAGCGGATTATGTAATGAGCAGCATATTAAGGGCATTAACACACATCGCCGTACTCACCATCATATTCGCACTAGCCACATACACAGCCCTAACAATTCAGCCCTACGTCAGCAACTCAACAACCTTCAATGAAACCCTTGGCCCAGAATCGCCGTTAATCATTGGTGGTTATGGTCTCTACGTGAACCCAACCGCAATAATTACTAATGCAGTGTTAGTCGCAATAGCTTATTCACTACTCGCCAGGGGTAAGCCGAAGGCTGGCTTGGTCAGATATTCGCTGGGCATGATTGCCGTTTACGCACTGTTAGCTGTAGCCCTTTACCTAGCAGTTACTGCGAACCCAGCCCACGCCTGCACCCCCAATGCCTACCAACCTCGACAGCATAGCCACATTCACAACCTCGATAATTATTGGCTCAGTAACATTGTTGATTTACGCCTACGATAGAGGGTAGAGGGTAGGCAGCAATTGAAAGCCACTTCTCTTTACGCTCTACGTCTCACTAATTGCCGGGAGCCTAATCATTGGCACAACCACGGCACTAACCCTCTTGACAATACCTCAGCTGGTGCCGGGTGCATGCGTGAGCCCAGTAACGATCGGAGCCTACGGACAAATCGACGGATTAGTAACAGCACCACCATTGGGATTACTGGCTGGATACGCTGTGGTGAGCATAACCGCGGATAAGCAATGACCAGAAACACCGGGCCTAAGGTTTTGAGGCACCTTCCGTCCCTTCTCTAACTCCCTGACCCTCTGGCTTCGCCTTCAGAATTCGCGGATCTGCTGAGTGCGTCCATTAGTGCGTGCATTATAACTAGGGTCTGCGCCATGGTTATGGTTAAGCCGAGGGATGCAGCTAAGTAACCCGTGGCGACAAGTATTCGCTGCATCGTGAGGAAGTCCGCTGTTATTAGTAGGATGGGGAATACGGCGACGAATATGAAAAGTAAAGCCCTCCTAGTAACCCTAACAACGTCTATGAGTCTCTCATCCTCCCTATCACGCCTTGATATAACCCAATTACCCAAAGTGAATAATATCGAGGTCGAGGTCAAGGTTGTAGTGAGCAACATGGAATAAAGGGTGAACAATATTTTCATCCCATATTCTCTCAACACTTGATAAAACAAAATATTCAACAAACCCCACAATGATAATATTAAGTAAAACGCAGTTAATACCGTGAAAGCACGGAAGTTAATCCAATCAATTAAGCATATATCCCTCCCAAAGTCAATCTTATTCATGAGTTTCGCAAGAAGCAGTGCATAGAAAAGCCATGACAAAGCCAACATATTTAGTGATGCCATTGAACTTAAGATAGAGATTATAACACCAATTAACGCTAGTATAATCGCCATACAGTAGTAAGGCCTAAGCAACTGCCTTAAACACCGCTTAGGCAAGTATCGTCTAATTAAATTTAAGCCATGGCAACCCATTACTGAGGAATTGTAACCAAGATTACTTAAATAATTTGGACTATTGCTAAGTCAGGGAGTAGAAGTAAAGTTCTAAAAAGGGCTTAATCCTCTCATAATTATCAATCTCAGTCCTTACCTCGTCCTTAGTTTCCTCCTTATCATGTTTAGTTTCGCATATATAATAAATCGCTGAGAACGAATCACTAATGGACTTAGAGTACAATAACTTTACAAGTTGTTCATGTATTTTAATAGGCTTAGGGTTAACTACAACCATACTTATTAAAATAGTTTAAAATAAATGCTACCCTTGCACGTAAAGTCCTCGCTGCCATGATGTACGCTAAGATCATTAAAAGGACCTCATTTTTATGTATCCCTCGAAATATAATGCTAATAAGGCTACGGTCTGTATAAAGGTCCATGTCAGGTATTCCATACTTCCTTAAATCCTCCACTGAGGTAATCTTATGTATAGGTAATTGAGAGAAGTACTCAACGAGGTCGAGCAAATCCCTCTTGAACTTATTAAACAACTCCTGTTTATCGGGATTATTCACGTTGCGCGTAATCTCACTGAGGAGGTACATCACTAGCCTATCTAGCGAATCCGAATCTCCAAGAAGTGCTGCCTTAGTTACGGAGCACTTTATCGCATCATCACCGCTAAAATCATCACATGTCCTAAGCCACCTGCAACCAGGGTATGAAACAACCGCTGATAAAANCCACTCATTAATTTGCTCTCTGAATACCCCACCTAGGTCACATAGGTCATAGTGAGATTTCGATACTACCATATTCGTCAATACCTTTAAATCCTCNTTTATGATTTTGTTACGAAGGTCATTAGAGTACTCATTAAAACGCCGCATCACGAAATCAGTCTCATGCGCCGCAGTTAGTGGAAGCGAGAGCAGATCCATAGCTAATGGCTTCAATGCACTAACTCTTAGATCAGGAGTTGAAATTAGGAACTTCGAATATGTGTATAAGCCCTCGAAGATGTTACCAAACAGTGCCGGGGCTAGGTCTTTGTATTCTTTCTTTATATCGTTCCATAGNCTTATGAATTCCCTAAGCAGATTAAGCAGATTAGTATTTCTAGTATTTCCATATATAAAGTCTTCGATCACCTTTGCGCGTATCCCCAGAAACGCTCAAGGTAGCTATTGTTCCAATCTCTCGTCAACTCCTTAACAAGCTCGCCCTCAACCTCATCCTCCATCTTCCTAACAATTAATTTACAGCCCTCCTCATTCCTAATTAATATTGCTCTTACNCCTCCTCACCCAGTACTTGAGGTCACATACTGCGTTAATCTTCTCCTTAGTGATGTACAGCTTAATGTTATTCGGCTCCTTAATGTTTGGGCCACTAATTGTTATGTCGAGCATGTACTTATCATAATCACCCAACCTCAGCTTAATGCCATCTCTCACTGGTATTGTAATTATGTGGTCAACATCACTCCTCACGAACTCGAGAACCAAAAACTTCTCGCTAAGCCAGGGCTTGATTGTGATTGGNCCATAAATCCTCTCGTTACCCTTAACCCACGGTAATACCTCACCATCTACGGCATAATACGTGGATTTAGTGTCAACAAGGTAATCATCGAGATATTTCGTCTGAATTTTGACACCATCATTGTTATGGATATCCATAGTGATGGCGGTTATGCCCAATCGCGCCTCGATATCGTGGGCAGGTACATCACTGCTCTTATTCATAACCTTAACGAGGACATTACCACTACGGCAAGCATAATCACTACACTCAACTAAAACCTTAACTTCTACGTCAGTCCTTTTCATCATGTTGTAAATGTCGAAAAACAGCTTCGCTAATTGAGATCCAGCGGTAACACCAGCAGCAATCTCAGGACCGCTCATTTTATCTAAGGTCAAGATATTTACTTAAAAAATTTACTACTAAACTCAATTAACCATTAATGATTGCTTGGCTTAGATGAATCAACACTAAAACTAACCCCTTCATTAAGTGCACGGTTATTAGACCGTCCAGGATTCCATAGCCTCTCATCGTGAATGATATCTCGGTGATAATGCTGATGGTGTTGAATGCTGTACTGAGTATTCCATGCGGTGGTGCCATGGTCGTGCTTACGTTCATTGCGTTATTTTAGGGGGTAAAGATATTTGTTTACTTTGATGTGGTCTATGGTTGTATGGTGCGTTTTGGATTTGTTGTTGCTTTCCTAATCGCCGTGCTACTTACCTACACCGCCCTTTACTGGACTTCGCTAGCCATAATACCGAAACCGCTCATTACCTATTGGGCGTCAGTGAACACCACCGGGCTTAGGCCGATCCTTAATTATCAAATGTTCATTATTTGGCTAACCTCACCATTCAACGCCTACGAGTCGTTGATACTCCACTACCCATCCTGGCTTTACTTCATAGCCACGGTCGTCTTGCCCACGGTAGTCCTCGCATTAATCCTAATGCCTGTGTCAAGATTGTGCCGAGAAGGCATGGCGGGTTGTGAGACTGTGGGTAGGTCGTTTCTGACCCACTCCTTCACCCTAGCCATCGCCACATCATACATCACATCACTCGTTACTTGGTTCACGTTAGGTAAGCCGGGCATTGGCACGTCAATATACACGGTATTCATGCTGGCATCGGCAGCATATGTAACACTGTACCAAACAGCGACATTATTGAAGTTGCCATGGCCTTTGAGGCGCCTACTCCTGAAGCTCGCTAGAATGGTACTCTTGTTGTTTGCGGTTATCGTAGTTGGTACAATCTACTCAATATACAAATTCCTACCACCAACACCACCACACCTAATAGGTTTAGTACTCACGGTAACAACATTAACGGGGCACCACGCAACTAGGCACAAGGCTAAGGTAAGGTAATCCCTTAGTACTTACACTCAGCATTTTTGAGCCTTCAAACATTTGCCTATTGTTAAGCCGTCGTGATGTCTGTAACATTCCAGTCCTGGGATATTATCAACTTCATGGATTCTCTTGTCTGCCCATTCCTGCATGTGACCTGGGCATCAATCCTGTATTCACCAGGCACTAAACCATCCTGAAGCCTAGCCGTGCACCCAAGCATGAAGACGTCACGCTTAGCAATCCAAGCAATTATTGGTCCACACGGATTAACCTGGTTATCGCATTGCCATGGTGCATGTAAGCATGCCTGCTTATTCGCATCTAATGGCATTATGGCTATGTTCGCGTACCTAACATCATTCGGCCTAATTAAAATGTGTGGTTCCCAGCCAGCCCACGTGACGTCCTGCCAATCCACATACTCATCACTCGGCGCGTGGCAGTTGATGGGGCAATTAGAGGGCCACCTAGTAATCCTAACCTGGAAAACGCACTTCTCAGCTGCAGCTAAGCCCGTGTTCCTAACCCT
>LOBW01000013.1 GCA_001516585.1 Thermocladium sp. ECH_B | reverse complement strand
CGGTATGAGGGTGTTTGAGGTCATTGAGTATAATACTTCACGTATCTGTGCTTATCATGGTGTTGAGGTTGTGAGGGGGCCGAGGGGAGTAGTTAATTGCCCCTTGGGGCATAAGCTTCATTCCGACTTGAATGGCGCATTAAACATATTGAAGAAGGCTACAGGTATAGTAGTTTCAAGAGTGAGGAAGCCTCTCTCCTTTATCGTGGATCACAACAGAGTAGCGCCAATAATGGGGCGTAACCCTCTAGACCTCGGGGAGCCCTCGCCCTCAAGGCGGGGAGGAGGTCAGAGCCATCACTGAAGGGTTTAATTTGTGTAATGATTATAAGCGTTTTAAGATAAGCTTTATTAATAGAGAGGAGCGAGCAGCGCGTGGTTAAGGTATTACTGGATAATGTGACTAAGATTTTTGGGAAGGGCAAGAAGACCGTTGTTGCGTTGGATCACATAACTCTGGAAATAAAGTCCGAGGAATTCTTTGTGGTGCTGGGTCCCAGCGGCGGCGGTAAAACTACCACGCTTAGATTGATAGCCGGCCTGGAGGAGCCCACGGATGGAGATGTATGGATAGGAGATAAATTAGTGGCATCAGCCTCCAAGAAAATATTCATCCCCCCCAATAAGCGAGACGTCGGCATGGTATTCCAGAATTGGGCTCTTTATCCTCACATGAAGGCCTTCGATAACATAGCCTTCCCCCTCAAGATAAAGAAGGTGCCTCGGGAAACCATTAATCAAAAGGTAATGGAAGTAGCAAAAATGCTCGAGATAGATAAGGTACTGGATAGGTACCCAAGGCAACTATCGGGCGGCCAGCAGCAGAGGGTGGCGCTGGCGCGTGCATTGGTTAAGGAGCCTAAGGTCCTCCTGTTGGATGAGCCATTCAGTAATCTGGATGCAAGGCTGCGCGCAACCGCGCGTGCATTGGTTAAGGATATTCATAAGAAGTTTGGCATAACATCGATATTGGTTAGCCATGATCCAGCCGATATGTTAAGCCTAGCCGATAGGGCTGGCGTTATATTTAACGGCAAGATAAATCAAATAGGGGTCCCGATGGATCTATATGATAAGCCAGCCAATTTATCAATAGCTAACTTGGTTGGGGAGATAAATCTAATAGATGGAATAGTTCAAGATGGCGCATTCAAGGCCGGGGACCTATTGATTAAGCTGCCTTTCCCCATAGATATTAAGGCAGCGGTTCTAGGCGTGCGACCGGAGGACATGAATATTAGAAAAGACGAGTCAATTGCATCCGGTGAGACTCCCCTAGGATGGGGCATCGTCAAGATAAGCGAGTATGCGGGGGGAAAATTCACCATAGTGGTTGACATTGGGGGAAACACGTTAAGGATTTCAGCTTCCGCTCCCATTCCTAGAGATGAGAAGGTATTCGTCACTGCTTTATCCAGTAAGATAAAGGTATTTGATAAAAACGAACAACAAACCTCGCTCCTTCCAGGGGCTGGGTAAAGCTTAAAAAGGAGGACTATTTCCCTTTAATGTCCTCCCCTGGTCAATTTTTAGAGAATGGGGGGCGGGAGCCGACTTCTCCCGCAATACCGGGAGGAGGATCCGAGAGGCCGGCAACCGAGTAGCGCCCATAATGGGGCGTAACCCTCTAGACCTCGGGGAACCCTCGCCCTCAAGGCGGGGAGGAGGTCAGAAGGAGACCGGCATTAATGTTTTAAATAAATCATCCAAGCCCAGTTAAGTGGAGCTGGAGGAGTTGCCTAGAGTAATAGATGCATTATGCCGCCTGCCCAGGATAGGTTGGGTGAATAGGGGTATTTCTGATCCTGAAACCGTATGCAGCCACGCGCTCCTCACTGCTTACATAGCTATTAACCTAGCTAAGGCCTCCGGCCTAGACGCNGGAAAGGCCGCGCTACTTGCCTTGATTCACGATGTTGCGGAGCACAAGTTAGGCGACGTCGTTAGGGAGGTGAGGGAGATGGATATGGATTATTGGCGTGAATTAGAGCAGGGCGTAGCTAATGAATTAGGATTAGGCAAGGAATTCCAGGAGTACTCAGAGGGTATTAGTGGGGAGGCTCGTGTAGTTATGATCAGCGATAAATTAGCCACCCTTCTCCGGGCATGTCGATACAGGGAGCAGGGGGAGGATGTTGAATCATTGATTACTTACTACTCTAAGGCAGTTAAATCAATGCTTAGTTACTTAAATGGCGATGCGGCTGCCCAAGTTGAGGCAATAATCAATTCATGCCTGCATGCCTAACCACTGCCGGCATTTTGCGAAACAATTTTTATTTCACTATAAGGGAATTAGGCGGTGCAGACCTGCTCCATAATATTGAGCGGTGGATTATCTAGGCGATTCCAGGTGCCTGGGGAGCCATATCTAGATAAGGCGCTTTACTTAATTGATGGTAAGCCAATGATCAGTAGAGCATATGAGGCGGCGGTGGCGGTCTCCAATGATGTGGTGATCGCGATTAATGATTGGGTCAAGGCATCCATTTACGGCAATTTTTTGAGGGCTAGGTTCGTGATGGATGAGGAGCCTCGGGGACCCTTGGGCGGCATAGCGGCCGGCCTTAGGGCATGTGGGGGCGATGTGGCATTGATTCTGCCTAATGATATGCCCTACATAACTGGCAATGCATTGATGCATTTACTGGATGCAGTGAAGGATTCCGATGTAGCCACATTCATATTGCCTAATGGGGCCTTGGAGGCCGTTATGGCCATTAAGGTTCCCCCTGGCATTAAATTGATTGACTTGATGCGTAGATGGGGTCGAAGTAAGGTAACCGATATATATAGGGCATTACCCGTTGTCTCGCTGCTTAATGCGTCTAGGAGAGGTGTGGCGCGTCAATTAANTAATGTGAATAGTAGGGAAGACATCGTTCCCAGGGAGGCGGGAGATGATTTAGCTTCCGGCGATATATTGATGCGGCGGCGGTTTGATTTGGAATTAAGGGGACCGGATCTAGATAAGTCGCTATGGGGAACGCTTTCCTCGGGGGATCCATGGAGTGAAGCCAGGTTTTATGCCGAGAACGGCGCCTTATTTCTGGCTGCACATGCATTAATTGACTCCATTAATCCCAATGTTAAGGCTATGGGTAACATTATTCTGAGAAAGCTGAAGTCCCAATGACCTCATGGACGACAAGCCCCGCTCCTTAGGGCCGGAGGAGTAATAAGCCCCTTTAACCCTTGACTCCGCCGAAGCTGAATCCTCGTAGTAATCTGCCCATGACTATGTAGCTGAGCACCATGACTGGCAGGGCCACTATTAAGGCCGCTGAGGCGAGGAGGCCCCACTCCACTACTTGATTTCCTATCGCTAATGCGGCGAATATGGTGACTGTCTGGGCTCCTGTTGGTGGGAAATTGAATTGCCAAGGAGTCTCCGTCAACACGAGTGGGTAAAACAGTAGGTGCCAGTTAAAGATGAATGATAATATGAAGGATGCTGCCCAACTCCCCATAGTTATGGGCATTATTAGTCGGAATAATATGTAAGTCGATGATGCGCCCTCTATTTGAGCTATCTCCTCATAGACCTCCGGCACATCTTGATATATGTTGAACATGGTCCAAGCCACCATGGTTATGGTGAAGATGGGAGTCGCCATCATGAGTATCCACCAAGTATTAATTAGGCCGGCATTCGATGCAAATATGAATAATGGAAAAATGAAGCTAGTGGCCGGAAGCGAGTATAGATAGATAGAGAGAAGCAGTGTTCCATATGATCGACGCTTAGCCATTATGTACGACGCTGCGCCGGCGAGAACCGTGGATATGCTTGCGGCGACTAGCCCCACCGCTATGCTGGTCACTATATACGGAATCGATTGCCCCAGCGCCTCCATGAAGTAATTAAGCGTGACATGCGTTGGGTAAAGCAGGGGAGGCGACCTGAAGTCTAGGGAATCAGGCCTAAACGCTATCAGGAACATCCAATAGACCGGCGCAATTAGGAAAATCAGTATGATAGCTGAAACCACCCAAAGAGCCCCGTGAAAAACCTTATCCGGCACCTTAATGCTCGGCAGCTTCACCCAACTCCTCTCTCCCCGTAGAACCAGTAGTAGAAGTATAGCGGGTATAGTTGCCATTAGGGTCAGCACCGCGGCCAGCACTTCTCCCCCGGAGAAGTTGCCCATGAAGAACATCATTAGGTAAACGAGGAGCGGGAGAGTGGTGGATGAGTAACCAGGTCCTCCCTGGGTTAATATGAAGGGCGTATCGAAGTTTCCTATGGAGAGAACCAGAGTTATGAGGAACGCCGTTAAAATGCTCTTGAATGAGTAGGGAATCACTATTTGGGAGTAGTATTGGGATAGCGTGGCTCCATCCACCATTGATATCTCCCTCAATTCCTTATTAACCGACTTAAAACCCGACAATATTATCAAGTACGCGAAGGAGATGGAGCTCCATATGCCCACAATCACTACCCCCCAAATCGATAATTGAGGAACAGTTATCATATCTATGGGGCTCAGCCTAAACAGTGAAAACACGTAATATGCTAAGCCGTACCTAGCGTCGAACACCGTTCTCCAGACCAGGGTGGAGGCGGTGAATGGTATTGTGAACGGCAACAATATTAGGAGTGAAAGGGGAGTTTGCCACTTATCGGGTAAACTATCCACTCTCACCGCTAGGATTAACGCCATGAGGACTGCGAACACCGCTACTGATAATGAGAATATAATAGTATTAGTCAATGCTTGATTAAATACGTCGAGGGGAAGGCCCCGCAGAGCCGTCTTTAAATCAACCCCAACTAGGTAGAATGTTGCCAACATCGGCACTAAACCAAACCCCACTATGTAAATGATGTACGGCCATAGCCAGTAACTCTTCATTGTGAGGACACCGGAAAAAATAATGTTTTAATGTTTTATTATGGCTTTTGAATCAGCGGCAGGCCCCGTATGTCTGCACTAAGTCGTTTGCCCATGATTGGGCTGCTTGCTGCAGAGCTGCCTGCGCGCTCTCGGTTCCCATTAAGTAATTATATACTTGCGAATTGAATTGAGGTATCAGCTCCGTGTATGTTATTGGTATATTCGGTGGATTAGCCCATGCATTTAATGCTGCCTTATATATGCCTCCTATTATCAACCTATCATGAATGGATATACTGCTATTAGATAGGAGCGCCGCTATGGCTGTCTTAGATACTGGGAACTTATGGTACAGGAGGTAAGCCTCCTCCTGCATTTGAGGCGATACTAGGAAGGCCAGGAACTCGGCGGCTGCCTGCTGGTGAAGAGAGTACTTGCTGATCCCCAGGAAGTCAGTGCCTGTCTCGGCGTAGCCGCCTGGAAGCGGGGCAACCAGAGTCTCATTATAGACGGATGGGGATAGGTACGATAATTGAGTGCTGAATAGGAATGCACCAGGGGCTCCAGACTCATATAGGTTAGGTAAATTATCATACTCAACCACGGTCACGTTGGGCGATGGCTCGTAGGAAACCAATTGCTTATATACCTCTAGAGCCTGTAATCCGCTGGTTGAGTTGAATGATGGCAACGGATAAGAGCATCCCGGCGCTGGTTTACCTGTGAACATTATGTTGAAGTTCGGGAGTCCACCTATATTGCCTTGATTCAATGTTGAGTTCCTTGCATAGAACCATCCATAAACCGCTGGGTAGGCATCTATTATGCCGTGCGCCGCGTGATCATCTATTAATATGCCCATCTTGGTTATTCCATTGCTAACGAGGAATTTATCGACATCTAGAACAGTGGTCCAGTTTTGCCATGTTTGTGGATTAAACTCGACGCCGTACTCGCTATAGAATTGATTCGCCAGAGCCGAGTTATTAAATAAAGTCGCATTATACGCTAATAAGTAAACCGCGGTTTCATAGACTATGCCTATATACTCCTCTTGGCCGGTGGTGGTATTGTAATAGATGCCGCCGAAGTTTTCTTGAGGCGATATTAAATCGCTCATATTGAACATGCTTAGATACGGTGCTAAATTAACCAGATAAGGCGCAACCCTTAGCGCTGATGTTGACGTAAAGCCCAGTATATCGTATTGACTGGAGTGTGCCTCCATTGCTGTTAATTCGACAGTTATATAATTGCTGAATGGTTCTTGAATCACTTTTACATATATGTTGGGGTGAAGCTTATGGAACTCATTGCCGGCGTATTGAATGAATTGCGCCGATTGCCCAGAGAAGGTAATTATGGTTAATGTTATGTTCTGGGATGAAGATGCGACTGGGGATGTAGTCGAGGATGCGCTCGTAGTGGGTGATACGGTAGTTACGTGAGTGGTCGAGGTCATCATGTAATATATGCCTATGGCGATGGCTATTATAACCACCGCCGCTACTACGGCCATTAACGTACGATTTACTCCTCTCATGTTTAACGCCCGTGTATATCCGGTTTAAATTCTTAATTTCAGTATAAAACGTATACTATATATTTATAGGTATATTATGGTAATAGATCTAAGCTGCCGGTGGGGAAAGGGAATATTTCCATTTATCGCGGAGCCTCAATGGGTGTCGCATGAATGGATTAAATCGAGTCACCGCTAGTGGGATTCATGTATTATCGCTATTGAATTTGCGATATAGTCCATAAATGCCTATGCCCTTCACGACATCGCCAATAATGGGCACTATCACTAACTTCGTCGATATGAGCACCAATAGTATGGATGCCACGAATATGGTCATCCCCGTTATGAATATATTTGTCCAGGAATTACTTATCTCCCTGAAGTCCAACCTTAATAAGAGACCCGTTGCCTCCTCTATTATGTAGGCAAGGAAGAGCATTATTATGCCTAGGAAATCATGCATTGAACCCATTATTATGCCGATAAATGCAAATATGAATGCAAGGGGAGTCGCGTATCTTATGAATTTTCCAGCGTGGGCAACAGCTCTTGAGTAGCCATAGTAGGCCGGAAACCCTAATATTAACAAACCTATTAATAGGATTATGTAGGGCCAATGAAATATGCCGTACACCCCCACAAAGTAAATTGAGAATAATGCGATCGCTATTAATGCCGCGGCAACAATGCTTACGAGGAGGGCTAGGTTCATATGGTCTCTATCATTCATGGGTTTAATGTTGCGCCTCTATTTATTAAATTTTTAATTATCAACCAGAAAATCATTTTCAAGGCCATCAATAATTAATGAGGATCTGCGAAGAAATGCTTAAGGAGACTTTTTGTTTTGTACGCTAATGATACCGATAACTCTCAAGAAGCTGCTTAGAATCATTAAGGCGCGTACGAGAAGCATAATTCTATATTCCATAATGCTATTTCTCGCAGTATTATTCATAGGTGCCTTGATCATATATTTAGTGGAGCACGGGCATAATCTTGGCATTAAGAATTACTTCGATGCGCTTTGGTTCATAATGGAGACAATAACCACGGTGGGGTACGGCGACATAGTGCCGGCGACTACCATGGGGAGAGTGGTGGACATGATTATAATGCCCCTTGGCATATCCATAATAAGCATCCTAACTGCATCAATAGCCAGCGCGATTATGAACAGCACCATGATGCATGCCTCCGGTCTCGGCGCATTCTCCCGTAAGAATCACTTATTGATAGTTGGGTGGAATGAGAGGGTGCCCAAATTAATATACTCAATCAAGGCCGCCATGGATCAAACCGGTAATTTCCTAGATATAGTACTTATCTCCAATCAGGAAAAGCCGCCTCTTCCTGGAGNTGTTATCTATATAAGAGGCAATCCATTTATTGAGCAAGACCTAATTAGGGCTGGCGCCGATAGTGCCCGCACCATAATAGTGGTGCCCCTTGACTTCAAGGATCCCGCCTCCTCCGATGCTAAAGTCACATTGATCACAATGATAATTAAGCAATTAAATCCAGGCGCATACATAATATCGGAGGTCTTGGATGAGAGTAATGTAAGTCATGTGAAGCGAGCCGGTGCCAACGCGGTCATATCGAGCGGATCATTATCCACAATGGCTATTGCGAGGGAAGCCATATATGGCGGCATCATCGATGCAGTAATGGAATTATTGATGCCGAGCAATCATGGAGAGGTAATCACCATATCGTCTAGCGACTTCGTTGGGGTCTCGTTTTTAGAGGCCATGACGAGGTTAAAGTCCTCCCTGAATTATATATTAATAGGTATTAATCGTGGCGGGAGCCCCATAATTAATCCGCCGGGCAGCATGTTAATAGAGAGGGGCGATGGCTTGATAGTTATTAGGGGCTTTAAGGATCGGTGAACAGTACTTAGCGACGCAATGCTTTAAAAGGGTAATAAGTAGGAGAGAGTGGATAGCATATGGCGTCTACACAGGAAGCTACAATATTGGTTGGAAAGAAACCAACCACTAACTACGTAATAGCTACGGTAATGCAGTTCAACCAGGGCAGCAAGAGGGTTACCCTGAAGGCTAGGGGCGGAGCAATTGCCAGGGCGGTCTCCGCCGCAATAATGGTGAGGGACAGGTTCCTCCAGGGGCAAGTCGATATAAAGGAGACAAGGATATCCAGTGATAGGGTTCAGGGACAAGGCGGGAAAGACAGGAATGTCGCTGCAATAGAGATAGTCCTCGAGAAGAAGCAGTAAGGGAAATAAAAAATAAAGATAAAAGGCCATACAGCGTTTGTTTTGCCTTCCATGATCCTCTCTAGGTTGATGCTCCTTATTAGGAAAAGTACGGTTTCTCCTCAAGAATCCCCGAAAATATTGATACTTGACGATTCTCCTTAATTTCTTGAGGAATTGATTCTAGGTTAGATTCAGTAATTTTGTGCTTCTTGGTTTGCCACATATGCCTCACATTTAAAAATAAGGCATGGATTGAATATTGATGTTTAACTTAGTTGTATCCACCGGAAGGAGAACTGAGGGTTACTGCATGAATGAGTTAAAGAAGATAGGTGATTTATTGGGGATAGATGTTAGGGTTCAATTCACCGGCTTTGATGGCTTATTGACTGCTCTAGTCAGCGGGGATCCCTTTAATTACGTTAGGGGCATTAAGAGCCTCATCAATAATAATAAGTACTTACCCAAATTCACGCTTAAAGTGGTTCCAGTGCAGGTGGTTGTTGATACTGAGATAGATAAGATAAGGGATGCCGCCCTTGAATTGGCATCGCTTAATATAGGAGAGAACGAGTCATTCAAGATAGAGGTCAGGAAGCGTGGCGTAGACATTAGGCGGGCCCATATAATAGATGCAATAGCGCCTAAGGTTGGTAGAAAAGTTAACCTGGATTCGCCCAATAAGATAATTAATATAGAGGTATTCCCAAGCGAGACAGGAATATCTATTCTAACCAATGATGATGTATTCAGCCTATTAAAGAGCGGATTCGAGTGGCAACCAGAGTATTACTGATGAGAAGCTCGCCTCCTCTCTATTAAGGACGCCAAGTAAAGCAGTGGCGCAGTGAGGGATAACCAATATAACATGCTTGGTTCACTATATATTATTAAGGTCATCTCCTCGCCTCCTCCAATACTTATGGAGTATTGTTCTTGTCCTATTATGACGAGTGGATAGGATGATAATGACGATAATCGAGTTCCCAGGGAACTATTGCCCAATAATGGAACTAGGTGCGGCATTACTATTGCTAGGACTAGGTACACTATTACTGGGTCCAGCACATATAGTATCGGTAGCCAAAACATGGTGGAGTAATTCCTTGCCTCGCCCCTCTTCACCAGCATATATGAGTAGATGAGCAGCACCGTTATTACGTATAGACCGAAGCCAATTAGAATTATGGTGATGAGGCTCGATATGATGAGGGGTTTGCCGAGGAGCGTTATATATAAATAGAACGGTGAATCCTTGATCACCGCTAGATCGCTGATGCCGTAGACCCACCAGTAATGGGGAGGAATCAATAAGGAGATGGCGATTATGATAATTGAATCAATATAATACAAAAGCGTTAATGGATGCCTCACCCCCAATCACCCTAGCTTAAGCACCGTGGTCTCGGTTATATTTACCCCCAGGAAACCCATAATTAAGGTAATATTGCATCCAGGCCCAATCATGCATTGATAGGCCCCCGCCCCATTTATTACATTAATTACAACCGATGAGGAACCCGGCATCACGACCACGGGCCTAGCCAGCCTAAAGTAATTGCCCCGTGCATCATAAATTGTTATGTTGAAGTCATATGAATTAATAATGGTTAAATTAATGGTTTTTCCAATCGATTTATTGCTATAAACAAGTATATGAGGTTCAATTGATACTCCGCCGCTCGTTAATGACGTTAATTGATTAAGGCCCAGGGAAGGATGGCTTACCCAAAGCATTACTGCTAGAAATAAAGCAAATACAAGCAATCCAAATAATTTAGCTGAATCCACGTACTGCTAATCATGAGGACCCTAATCAACTTATCGTTAAAATGCCGCTCCACCCTAAGGCTGGTTTCCTCAACTGGATGCGGCGTCATCGTCTCTTATAGGAATGAGGGATTAAATGAATCCCTCCGCTATTAATTTATCGAGGAATCTCCGCATTATTGCTCTTCCGCTCATTAGTCGAGGAATCGCCATGGATATAACTAGGAGCGTTATGGAGGCCATGATTGCAATTATTCCCAAGCTGGGGCTTGCTATATAGATTAGGGGTGGAATCAAGTAGGCCCCGGCCACCAACATGGCAACTATGCCTATCAAGAAGCCGAGCACGTTGACTCGAGGAACATACTCCTCTAATCCAATGAATCTATTCTGTCTTATGCCGATCCATGGCCCTATTATGAGTGAAATCGCCGCTATCGCGGGCATCATGGATACCATGGATACCATTAAGAGCAAGGCAAGGGAGGAACCAGTGACTAGATATATGGCTAGGTACGCAGCTGCCCAGGGGGAAGCCAGTATTAAGCCCACGATAGATCTACTCATCATCCTTAGCCTAAAGTAACTAGTGCAATTCATTGCCATGCATGACAGCCAAAGCCGCTCCCCACTTAGTCCTGAGAGAGCTATGGAGAATGCAAATATTCCAATATAGAACTCGGGGAACCATAAAATGAATCCATTATGCAATTGCGCATAGCCTAAGTACATCACCATGATTGTATAGGTAATTGCTGAAACAGCGGATATGGGTAAGCCAAGCATTAATGCATTAACTCTCTGCAGCCTATATGTGGATGAGGCGCCTGCACTCANCCTAAGTTGGAGTGATGCAGATAATAATGATGATTTAAGCATGGCGCCCAGAGGACCTAAGCCGGCGAAGCCTATTGATGAGGAGAATGGCTTCCCCTCGCTTCGCTTCCGCATGCCTCTAAATGCATTATTAATGGATAAGCTATATATATTAACATAAATGCTCTTCATGGATCTCTTCAGCAACGCAGCGGTGAAGAGGAGGATAACGAGGATTAAGGCCAAGTAATAGGGATTGGGCTTCATGATCATATAAACAATGTTTAGCTGTGGATAAATTAAACTAGTCACCGCGGCATAAAGCGCATACATGATGAGAGTTATCATCATTGTGCGTCCACCCCGTAACCCAAGGAGGAGGGAGGCAATGGATAGTATTAGTCCCATGGCTATTGCCTCCACCAAGTACTCCGCCAATGCATAGACTTGGCCAGCTATCGCCTCCACCATTGGATACCAGTAAGTCATTACAAGTATTATGGATACATCGGTTATCGCGGCAACCGTTATCTTGGCGATCATTATATCAATTGGATCTATGGGCGCCGTCAAGACGAAGTCAGCCTCCGCTTTGCTGAACATGGAGATGGATGGAAATAAGTAAAACACGAGGAATAAGGATATGTAAAGGACGTACTCGCTCGGTAATTCCATGTTGACTCCCCGTAAATGGCTAAGGCCAACTAGGTAGGATAGGGAGAGGAAGAACATAGAGAAACCCATCACTAGAATAACTAGCAGCAATCCGCCCCTAGTGTATCGTTCCTTAAGCGATACTTTAATGATCTTTGAAATTATTCCAGCATCCATTCTTAACCACTCATTATTCTAGCGACTACTTCCTCAATTCTCTCATCTTCCCTGGATAACGCTGCCAATTCACTCATTGAGCCACTCCATATTGCGTGCCCCCTATTTATTATCAGAACAGAGTCAGCTAATCGCTGGGCTATGCTCATTATATGGGTTGAGACAAGTATTGTGGCTCCTCCTGAATGCATTGATTTAAGAAGTTTAATGACTCGCTCCTGTGTAGGTATATCTAAGTAATTAAGCGGTTCATCCAGCAAGAGAACCTTGGGGTCATGAAGAATGGCTAAACCTATCGCCACCTTCTGCCTATTGCCCCTGGAGAGCCTGGATACAGCCATGTTCTCGTACTCCCTCAACTCCAACTCATCCAGCAAGTAATTGATCCTATCCAGTAGGAAATCCTTACTGAGCCTCCTTAGGGCTCCCACGTACTCCATGTTTTCCCTGACTGTTAACGTGAGGAAGGGGGATGCATCCTCAGGCAAGTAACCCAATACCGCTTTCGCATTAAGTGGATCCCTGAACATATCTATCCCATTTATGAGGACTGAGCCAGAGTCCGGACGAAGAAGACCAGCCAATATTCTAAGTGTAGTAGTTTTTCCGGCTCCGTTTGGACCGATTAACGCTGATGCGGCTCCACATGGAACCTTCACAGAGAGGCCATTTAAGGCCACGGTGGATCCATAACTCTTCCGAAGATCAACGGCATCGATGCACATAACTCAATGTGGCTAAATCAACTATTTATTAATGCTTTCTCGGCTCACTTATCGAATTGCGATTATTTTAGCGTAGGCTGCCCCATCATCACGGCCGAGAGCCTCTACATGAGAAAGGTGGATCTTCAGTAATATTTATATGTGCGTTACCATTTAGTGGACACGCAATTAGATTCCATTTCAATATTCTATTTCGAAATAATGCTCAAGAGAGCTCATTGGCCAGCTGGGGATGGCGTTAATTGCTTGGTTTCCAAGTAATTCAGGAGTGATTTTCCCTCATAGGTTAAGAGAATGTTTTCGACTAAGTTCTTCAATTCATCATTATTACAATCACACCTAGTTCTAACAGCTATTAATTCTCGCCTAGATTTGCCCTCGTATCCCACTAACTCTACTTCCCTTCCATTAATTGACTCTCGGCAATACAGCATCTTGCCATGATCATTTATCTCCAGCTCCGTTGTGATGGGGTAACTCCACTCATTTACTATATCTATTTCAATTAGGTCCCCAATCTTTACTCCAATTCGCTCATTGTTGGCGTAAATTATGTTAACACCATCATCACTCGGCCTCACCTCTATCCTCAGCACATTGGTTTAGTGATTAACCTAGTTTTAAGGATATTGCTAATTTTTCGATGAAATATCCCTCGTGTGGATCTAGATTTGGATGCGGCTCCCCAAAAAGTAATAAAAGGGCGAGGCTTATTGATGCGTGTTAGGGATGGTTTTTGATTTACTGCATCCTAGGGTTAGGGAGGTATTAGGTGAGTTGGGGTATAGGGAACCCACCGAGGTTCAGTCGCGCTCCATTCCACTAATCCTCAACGGCGATAATGTGCTCATCTCAAGCCCCACGGGCAGTGGAAAAACCGAGGCCGCGGTTCTCCCCGTGGCTTCCCGCATATTGGAAAGAGGGGGTAATCAAGGGATTCACGTTCTCTATATAACTCCCATGAGGGCATTGAATCGGGACTTGTTGAGCAGATTAGAGCGGTTATTCACCGCGTTGGGGCTTCGAGTTGGGGTGAGGCATGGGGATACGCCTCAGCGGGAGAGGCAGAGGCAGAGGATGGAGCCGCCTCACATGCTCATAACTACTCCCGAGTCCCTTCAATTTCTTTTAATAAATAAATCCATGAGACGATGGCTAAGGGAAATAAAGTGGGTGATAATAGATGAGGTTCATGAATTGATAAACGACAAGAGAGGAATACAATTATCCCTCGCACTGGAGCGATTAGTTAATTTAAGCGGCGAATTTCAACGCATAGCTCTCTCCGCATCAATAGGCAACTTGAATCTAGCTGCAGAGTACGTAGGCGGCTCTAGACCTATGAGAGTTGTTTCCCTATTAGCCACCAAGGAAATGCATCTAAGCGTTAAGAGGCCAAGCGAGTCACCGGATGCTCCCCGAGAGACGACTCCCGACTCCTATGGTAGGCTCCTTGCCTTGAACGAATTGATAAGAAACGGCAATGGCGTGGTCCTCGTATTTGCGAATACTAGGGACACAGCTGAATTATTGGGAAGCAGATTAAAGGGCTTATTCGGCTTAAATGTCGAGGTTTATCACGGCTCGCTTAGCCGTGAGCGCAGGGAAGGCGTTGAGAAGTTAATGCGGAGCGGCGATATTAATGCTGTTGTCACCACGTCAAGCCTGGAGCTCGGCATTAATGTGGGAAGGATAAGCAGCGTTGTTCAGTACATGAGCCCACGTCAAGTGGCTAGACTCATTCAACGCGTGGGGCGAAGCGGTCATGGAATTGGATTAATGTCGAGGGGCACCATAATAGCGGGGGACATGGATGACTACTTGGAGTCCATCGTTATCGCCGCTAATGCTAAGAGGGGCAAACTAGAGAAGGACATAGAGTACCACGTGGGGGCTATGGATGTCTTGGCGCATCAAGTTGTTGGGATGATAATGGATGCCCGCGCCGATGGGAGAAGCGCCACATTAAGCGAATTATATGAGACGACGATAAGGGCGCACCCCTATCATGGCATGGAACTAGACGATTTCCATCGCTTAATTGATTTTCTAGTGAACAGGAGATTAATTGGCGTGGATAATGACGTTGCCTATCCCAGGAGGGGCTCCATTAAGTACTATGTGGAGAATGCATCCATGATACCTGATGAACTGCATTACTTAGCGATAGACTATGTGACTAATAAGGCGGTGGGCGAGTTAGACGAGGAATTCGTGTCCACAATTGAGCCTGGCACCAAGATAATTCTCTCGGCTAAGCTATGGAATATCCTATCCATAAATAGGGATGAGGGCAAGGTGTATATGGAGCCCGCGACCAGCCTTAATGGGGCTCTCCCAGCATGGATAGGAGAAGAAATACCGGTTCTTCCTCAAGTCGCTCGGGAGGTCTGTGAGTTAAGGGCTAAACTTGTAATGGATGGCGTGAAGGCCATTAGGGAGTACGTGGGGAGTGATGTTGCCATTAATGAGGATGACTTGAGGCGATTAGGGGAAGAGCTTGAGGATATTGGGGGCGATGTGCCATCACCGCATAAAGTGGTGGTGGAGGTCGGCGCTAAGGCTATGGTGATTCACAGCTGCGGCGGCAGCAAGGGGAATGAGGCGCTTGGGTTATACCTATCAAGGTACTTATCCCAGAGATTCATGGTTAGCGTGGGGTATCGTGCGGATCCTTATAGGGTATTACTGATTCCGGCCCGCCCCATACCTGCCGATGCCATTAAAGCAGCGTTAAGTGCTGAGGCGGAGGAGGTGAGGCGGAGGATTTGGGAGGGGATTAGAGCTAGTCGATTATTCAGGTATAGATTCATTCACGTCGCGCGAAGATTCGGCGTATTGCCGCGTGGCCCCGTTGATGTAAATATATCCCGATTAGCGGAGGCGTATAGGGGAACATTACTTGAGGATGAGGTAATCAAGGAAATAGCGATAGATAAGCTTGACATTGCTGAATTATTGAACCTAATTAATGGCATCAGGAGCGGCTCCATTGATATAGTCATAAAGCAAGTAACGGAGTTCAGCCCGCTTGCGCTTCCAATAATAGAGATAGAGGGCTTGGACTTCGCAATAGATGAGGTGCCCCGCTCTGCTTTGATGGATATAGTGAAGAAGAGAATAATGGAGAACGAGGTCACCCTCATCTGCATGAAGTGTGGATGGAACTTCACAGCCAAAATCAAGTATATTAACGAGAACTCCTTGCGATGCCCTAAATGTGGGTTAAGAACTATATCCATGCTTAAATATAGGGATGAGAAGCTTGATTATGCCATTAAGGTGATCAATAAGTTCCGCGGCAAGAAGCCTTTAGCTCCTCAAGAGAAACAGTTTCTAGAGGTTCTTAGACAGCGATCCCTAGTCATACTTCAATTTGGCCTCAAGGGATTAATAGCATTAGCATCTCACGGCGTCGGCTCTTCTTCGGCGATACGGAAGGTTTTGGTAAAGGCCCATAACGAGGAAGAGCTTTACGCATCAATAATGGAGGCAGAGAGGGAATACGTGAGAACAAGGCTGTTTTGGGACAATTAACAGCCGCAGTACTGCGGAATTAGGCAAGGTTTCAAGCAGTGCATGTCCCTCTTCTTGATTCTTAAGATGGGATTGTACAGTCATATTTATATATGCGTTACCATTTAGTGGACACGCAATTAGATTCCATTTTGGTATTCGAAATAAGGCTTAAGAAAACTCACTGGCCAACTGGGGATGTAGGGAATAGATTGTTCTGAATGATTTAGTTAAGGAGTGTTCTAGGCATTTCCATCCAGGGAAATCGGTTACCGAGTCTCATGGTAATGCTAAGAAGCTAAGAGGTGAGCTACCCTGGCCCTAAAGGGGCGAGGTTTTCCGCTCCATTTAAGTCCTCAATTATAAATGATCTTAAGTTCCTAGTGGATTGGTGGATTCGCCATGTGGGCGGCCCGCCCCTCTAGGTCCCAAACCCGTATTAATTCATTTAGTTTGGCCATTCGTTCCCCGCCCACTATCCCCGTCTTTATGAATGGGGCCTGGAATCCCAGCGCTATGTGGGCCAGCAATTCCTTCTCAGTGTCCCCTGATCTATGCGACACTATAATCGTATACCCGTTTTCCTTGGCTAACTTAACAGTCTCATTGGCTCTGCTTAGTGTTCCTACTTGATCTACCTTTATTATTATGCCGTTCCCCGCTTTTCTCTCTATTCCTTTCCTTAGCCTGGATGAATTGGTTACGAATATGTCATCCCCGACTATTAGGCACTTATCGCCGAGGGTTGCCCTTAATTCGGCGAATCCCTCAAAATCCTCCTCATGCACTGGGTCCTCAAAGTAAACTATTCCGTATTTCTCTATTAGTTGCTTTATGAGATCTATGTGCTCCCTCGCGGTTCTCTCCTTGCCTTCGCTCCTATAAACGTATTTTTCTCCGTTCCACATGCCAGATGGTGCGGCATCAATGCCTATGCCTATTGGGAATCCCTTCTCGCCCATTTTTTTCTTCACTATCCCCGATAATATATCCAATGCCTTTGTCGTGGATATCTTAGCCGTCCACGCCCCCTCATCATTCTTGCCTCCAGCAAATGTTGGGTCCTCCTTTATTAGTTCCTTGCCTACCTCCCTATGTATCTCCAAGTTAGTGCTAATGGCTGTATAGATGTCCGGCGCACCATATGGTATCACGAGGAACTCTTGGAAATCGGGTCCCAGGTCCCTTGAGTGCTTTCCTCCCCCAATCACGTTACTGACCGGGTATGGGAAGGCGGTGGCAAAGGACCCGCCCAAGTATCTATAGAGGGGGATATCCAAGTAGTTCGAGGATGCCACGGCCGTCGCTAATGACGTAGCGAATGCCGATGCTCCCCCTATCCTGCTGAAGTTTGGGGTTCCATCTATTTCCTCTAGCCTTGAATCTATGTCTCCCTGGCTTAATGCATTCATGCCTATTAATTCGGTGGCCACCCACCTCCTATACACGTCTATTGCGGCATCTATGCCCTCCGTTGGTAGAAATTGGGCTTCATGTTTTCCCTTGGATGCGCCGGCCGGCGCAATGGCTGTTCCAATTGCCCCGCTTTCTAGGATTAATTCCACCTCAACCGTGGGATCACCCCTGCCGGTGAAGGCTTTCCTAATTATTGCATCATCTATCGCAGACACTTGCCGCTGTGTTTGCTTCCCTTATTTAACTTTTTGGGATTAGGCGAGCTACCCCCGCGCCCTAAAGGGGCGAGNTTTGTCGTTCGTTTTATCATGGGGTAGATTTATTAAGGCACCCAGTACGGTTTGCCAAGAATGGCTACAGACGTCAAGTTTGAATCATTATCTCCATCGGAGTGGTTTAGGCGCAACAAGGAGTTGGCAGGCTTTGCGAACCCGTCTAGGGCGCTTTATCAAGCGGTTAGGGAGTTAATAGAGAATGCCTTGGATGCCACGGAGACGTTCGGCATCCATCCATTCATAAAGGCCTACATGAAGTATGCGGAGCGAGAGAATTGGCTCTCCATTTATGTGGAGGATAATGGCATAGGAATACCCAAGGATGAGATTCCAAATGTATTTGGCCGAGTCTTCTATAGCTCCAAGTATAAGGTGAAGCAGCATAGGGGCATCTTTGGTCTAGGCGCTAAAATGGTCATATTATATGCCCAATCCACCACGAATAAACCAATAACAGTGATCAGCGCGCCCCTGGGCTCTGACAAGGTATATAGATTCGATATAATGATAGACACGCTGCATAATGACCCCCTCATAAAGCACCAGGAGGAGTGGGATAACAAGTATAAGTGGCATGGTACCGCGGTTCATGTGGTGATGGAGGGCGATTGGCTTAAGGCGAAGCATAGGGTGGAGGAGTACATTAAGAGGGTCGCCATGGTTGCCCCCTACGCCGAGATACATGTGAAAGAGCCCGACGGCGGTGTGATCAACATAGAACGCGTCACATTAACTCTACCCACGCCACCCAAGGAGGGATTGCCTCACCCCAAGAGCATCGATATAGAGGTGGTTAAGCAATTGATATCTAGAAACGGCGACTCCCCCCTGGCCGAGTTCCTGGTGGATAACTTTGATGGTGTTGGGGACGAGACTGCGATCAACTTCCTGAAATCGATTGGAATAGATTCCTCTAAGAGCGTGAAGGAGCTAAGCATGGATGAAGTAACTCACTTGGTCACCAAGATGAGGGAATTCAATGAGTGGAGGAGACCAAGGGCGGATTGGTTAAGCCCAGTTGGCGCGGAGTTATTGGAGCAAGGCATTAAGAAGATTTTGGAGCCGGAAGCGGTCTTCGCCACAACTAGGAAGCCCTCCTCATACTCGGGCAACCCATTCATAGTTGAGGCAGCCATTGCGTGGGGAGGAAAAATAGAGCCCAGCGATAGGCCCGTAATATATAGGTTCGCCAATAAGGTTCCCTTGCTATATGATGAGGGAAATGATGTCGTGCGCCACGTCGTGGATGAAGTGGATTGGAACCTGTATAAGGTTAAGTTCCCAGCGCCCCTCGTGGTTGTGGTTCATATTTGCTCCACTAAGATACCCTACGCCAGTGCCGGGAAGGAAGCCATAGCTGACGTGCCGGAGATAGAGAGCGAGGTGCGGCTGGCCATTAGGGAAGTCGCTAGGAGGCTCAGGGTATATTTATCCAGGAAGGAGAAGGAGAAGGAGGCAATGGTGCGTTACGCCATGTTCACCATGTTCTCAAGGGAAGTGGCATCCTCAATAGCGTCTATAATTGGATTAAGGGAGGATCAAGTGCTTAATAAATTGAAGAAAATAATCTCAAGAAAGATTAAATACCTAGAGGCCATTGAGGAGGTGGAAGATAATGCAGAGCAGCAACAGCAGGGCGAAGCCTAGATCCGAGGTCCTCAAGATAATGGAGGGCCTCGCACAAGAGCTCTATGCCCAGATAGAGAGAGGCGAGGAACCCGTCCTGGAAATACCGTCAAGAACCCTGAGCAATACGGTGTGGGATGAAAAGAGGCGGATCGTTGTCTTGGGGCCGGAGAAGTTGAAGCGGCGATTACTGGATATGAAGGAGTCCAAGAGATTCATGCAGACCATTTTGATGCTCAAGTTAATAGTATCATCCATACGGGAAGGGGTTTACCCCACTATAAGGGATCTATACTATAATGGAAAGCACACAATAACCTTCAGGGTACCCAACGCGGGTACAATTAGGGAGAATACGTGGGATGATCAAGCCGAGTCTAATGCGGCGATAGAGGACTTGGAGGTTGGGTTAAACGTGCTTAGGGAGGAGATGGGCCTCTCCGCCGATGTCAAGGGCAAGGTGGTCGGCCCAATAATTGTTAGATCCAAGGGATTTGAGATAGATGCCACGAGGATGGGGGACACGGCGCTGGGTCTTCCCCCTAATCCCGATGAGCTTGATATAGTTAAGATAGAGGCATCATATGTCCTGGTGGTGGAGAAGGATGCAATATTTCAGAGGCTTAATAGGGAGGGCTTCTGGAATAAGGAGAACGCCATATTGATAACTGCTAGGGGAATGCCGGATAGGGCCACTAGGAAATTCGTGAGGAGATTGAATGAGGATTATAAATTGCCCATCTACGTGTTGACCGATAGTGATCCGTATGGTTACTATATTTACTCCGTGTATAAATCGGGCTCCATAAAGCTCAGCTATGAGTCGGAGAGACTGGCCACGCCTAATGCTAAATTCATCGGCGTAACTACTTCAGATATAATTAATTACAAGATATCCAGTGATTACGTCATTGCCGCTAATGATAGGGACATAAAGAGGGCTGAGGAGTTAATACGGTACCCATGGTTCCGGTCGGAGGCATGGAAGAAAGAAATAAATCTATTCCTGAAGATGAAGAAGAAGGTCGAGATAGAGGCCCTCTCAACGCATGGCTTAAGATTCCTGCATGATTACCTGCTTGAGAAGATACATGGGGGAAAATGGATAGAGTAATCATTGCAAAGGGAGCGGAGGCCATCCTCTACCTAGAGGACTGGCTCGGTTTAAGGGTTCTAGTGAAGGAGAGGGTGAGGAAGCCCTATAGGCTAGAGGAAGTGGATAAACGCATTAGGCTGAGGCGCACAATTAATGAGTCCCGAAACATGATAATCGCATCAACGCTGGTTCCCGTTCCTGAGATCTATGATGTGGATATTTCCCGATTCATAATAAGAATGAGGTACATAAATGCGCCGAGATTAATGGATCTGTTGCCCGCGAGAAGTGATTTGCTTCAGTTATTTGCGAAGTACTTGGCAATACTGCACTTAAACGGCATCATGCATGGAGACCCCACTCCCGCGAATGCATTAGTGAGCAGCGACCTCTATATTATAGATTTCGGGCTCAGCGCCAAAATGCCTGGAAACACCCTATCCGTGGAGGAAGCCGCCATAGACCTCAACATCTTGATGAAATCCTTGGAAAGCAACAACATGGCAGAGTTAACTCAAGTAGCCGTGGATGCCTACCAAGGAGAACTAGGTTCCCTCGGTGTTTCTGTGATCAATCAAGTGAAGAAAATGAGGAAAATGGCAAGATACCAGCTCAGGGGCATTCAATGATGTATTCGGCCCCCCTTCCCTAATGGCCTAGCCAAGTTTATGCCCCTCCATATGGAGGGGCTCGTGGGCTTACCCCTAATTGACCTCAGCATAGATGAGGTACCAACGCTCTGTTCATCTTCTGTTTCTAATTAGTAATTATAATAAATAAAGCGGTAAACAGCTGCATCAACCGTTTGCCCCTACGCTCTCATTTCGCTCATTTTATATTCACTCACGATCGAGTGCAGGGACTTAGCCCTCGGCCACCTGCCCGACTTCAAGGTAGGCGGGTCATGGATCCCCGTCGAGCCCAACGGCACGAGGCTCCCACCCTTTTGGGCAGAGCCCACATCGGCATGGGAGTTCATCAATAAAAAGCAAGAATATAAAAAGATTTCTGTTAATATGAAAAAGGATTCAGCCCTAATAAACATACTAGTTTGTGGGGCAGACTACGTGTAGTGCTTATATAGTTGTGAATAACTTCAGCCTATGCCCAGCAAGTGCGGGAAGTGCGCAGCGATCGTGGGCATAATAATCGTTCTCCTGACATACGGTCTTCTCCACATGAGCAAGCATCATGCAGCCAATCAATCAAGTTCCCCATTCCCAATCCCCTTCAACGGAACCGTTTACCTAATTGGTCCTCCCTCTCTCGGGGTAGAGCTATCCTCAGCTGGATTCCCCAATCATAGGCAAATCAATGCCTCGAGTCTCAGGAACGTGCCCCCCAGCTCCGTGGTGGCCGTGGACTGGGGATACTTGGCGAGGCTCGGCAATTCCTCCATACGCGGCTACTTGGGGCTCCTCCTCAAGAACCACGACTTCATAATTATTGGGGTGAATGGGAGCGATGCATTGGCGGCGGAGATAGCCCTAGTCAATGCCTGGAGGGAGGCATTCAACGCCAGCGTGGCTGTGGTGCCTTGGGCCGGCAATGGGGATTACGTGGTTGCGGCGGCCATGGGGAATAGGGACTTAATGATTGGGCCCGCCGCCATCAATGACTTGGGGATCAAGAGATACGAGTGGAGCGAATTCATGGCCGCTGCAACAGAGCCCGCCCCATCGCAACTGTTTGAATTACCTGAGCCAGCGCTTCAATCACTCCCATCCTCAACCACGGGCTCCGACGTATGCGAATACATGGCTGGCAGTAGCGCGTTTTCCGGCCAAGTCGATATTAATGGCAACAGTTATTTCTTTTTCACGGGTCCATATTATATCTATGATAATCAGTACGGGATCGATACAGATACGGAATACTATGCGGATTTCTGCATAGCGATAAATGGCCATGTTAGCATCATTGCATTCAATGGNATTCAGTATCCATATATACCAGGCAATACTTGGACTTGGGTCTGGGCTAAGCCTGGTTCAGGGGCTGGCTTGAATTGGTTATCCTCTTACCAGGATTATTACTCATCATATGAGTGCGCCAAGGGCGTGGTGACGCCCGACATGGCCTCGGTTTGCCCGATAAACGGCGTAACATTCACTGGGTGGGGGGCTTGGTGGGGCTACTCTCCAACGCCAATACAGGTCCAAGAATCATATGATGTGGGTATAGGCATAAGGGCCTCCGGCATTGGTTTCACGAGCGGAGTTAATATTATTGTTCCGCCATCAACTATAACAATATATACGGAGCCCGCGGCGGGGCCAACAATTAACTTTACGTGGGTTCTGCAGCCTAGTACTTCTTACGTTATGGAGCCTAATTCGTTGGATACGGCTACATCTAATTATTTTATAGTGAATGGGGCTGGGACGTGGTATCCATCTTCCTTCGTTGAGTTAGCCATCCCCATGGGGGTCTCCGCCAGCGTGAATACGGGCGGCTGGATGGGATGCGCTAATGAGTTGGCCTCGTTCCGCATGTATTGGCTGATTTTCTATCCGCAACCGCCGCCCACCTTAATTCCATACTATCACATAATTAATAATTATATGTATGGGTGGCGTTTCACATGTACGGGGAGTGGGTCACCTCCCCAATCGCCGCTTCCACAATTTGGTTAATTTCCCCTTATTGGTTCTTGGTTCAGCTTGACTTTGCCTTTATTCTCATTTAATTCCTTGTTAGTGGATGGTTTATTGCTGGAAAAGATTTAAATACGAGTAATTTTTTTGTTACACTGATGGAAATGTATGGAAAAGAAGGGGTTGGAGGAGTTGGCCTCCATAATGGATGGCCTAGGCCATCCGTTAAGGCTGAGGATAATAGCTATACTGGCAATGAATGGTCCGCTCTATCTATCGGATATAGCGAAGAGATTGGGAGTGAGCCGGGCCCTGGCGAAGGTTCACTTAGTGAAACTGCAGAAAGCCGGTCTCGTAAAGAGCAGGGTTCAATTAGTGGAGGGGGAAGCGAAGGCATTGAGGTACTACGAGTTAGTGGACTTCAACTTAACGATAAATCCACGCATTATAATGGACTTGGTGGGTGGTGAAGATGAACAATAGTAAATATAATGCAAGCTTCATAATCATCACTGCAATAGTGTGGGCGGCGGTAACCATAAGCGTGGTGGCCATGGCCATATATGCGGGAGTCACGGGCATAGTGTTTGCCTTTGTAGTGTTAATAGTTGCGGTCACCTCATGGAGCCGCGTAGTTAGGGAGAAGGGGCGCACTGAACCAGACGTGGATAAGGCAATAGATGCGTTAAACAAGCAAATACAGTTGCTCAGCGATAAGATAGAGGAGCTCAGGAAAGAGCTCCAGGCATAGGTATGAGACCGGAAGTGAGGGCTGCAGCGATAATATCAATAATCATAATTGCCTCATTCATTGCCATAACATTGCTTCATGCGCATCCATTAGGGGCAACCATAACTAAGACCTTTAATTCACAGCTTAACGCATCCTCCTCCATCTATGTTTATAGCAATGGGTTGATCGGCAACCTGACTATAACATCTTATTCCGGGAACCTCCTCGAGTTAATTGAGGTTAAGCGTTCAATACTATGCCCGCCTAATTATGTTGTTTCCTCCATTAATGTGAGGCGGGAAAGCGTGGAGTTGCGGTTCTCCACCAATAATCAATTTTATTGGTGGCCAAGTTGGTTATGCTCTGTTAAATTCATCGTGCTAGTGCCGCATCAACGGTTAATCAAATTGCTTTCAGTAAATGGAACCAATGGATTAATTAATATGCGTGGAGCCTCGGCCAGCATAATTAGGATAGCATTAGTGAATGGCTTGGGGCTCCTGGAGTCGATAAATGCCACGGACCTCCAAGCATCTATGGTTAATGGCGTGATAATTATGAATAATACTAATGTGTCGCTCGCCGATGTGGCTGTAACTAATGGAGTTATAAATTCCACATTACCAATTGGAAATAAGTATTCCCTATCGGCGATAAAACTAACGACAAGTCTCGCCCTCAAGGGCGGGGAGGAGGTCAGCAACGGCGTCATTAACTTAATGACATCAACTAATGCATCGATCTCGGTAACCATCGTTAACGGCAAATTAATTATGGCTCGGCCAGGAAATAGAAATGTATTGGCTGGCTCCATTCACGTGGTGGAGGAAGGAACGAAACCCATCATTACAATTAATGCGGTCAATGGCGCGGTCACAATAAATGAGCCTTAACCCATCGCTCTATGAATCTGTCTGGATCCCTCTAAGCACTGCTAGGAGGGTCTCAACATCTTTAACCGCATTATCTATCACCATGTATTCATTAGGGGAATGCGCGGTCTCATCAATGGTCATCCAGACCGCGGTCGGTATGCCTAGTTCCCTCAAGTACTTGGCATAAGTCCCTCCTCCAATGCCTATGGGCGTGGCAATTATTCCCCTCGTTTCCCGTAATGCATTGGCCAGCATTGATACAACGGGGGAATTCGGGGAAGTTGGTTGGCTTGGGTCCTCCCTATTAACCACATCGACCCTGGCCTTGCAGCCGTAAATTGAGCAGAATGATTCGGCCAACCTCTTGACGTCTTCCAGAACATCATTCACCCTATAGGTTGGAAGTATCCTGCAATCGAAGTAGGAAACATCGGTGCCCGGTATAGTGTTAACGTTGTCCACATTCTTCTCCCTCCTAGTTGGTTCAAATGTTGATGTGGGTGGGTCAAATGTGGGATCAACCGCGTTGTATCGTTCATGTAGGAATTGATCTATTTCCAAGGCCAGCCTCATGCCTAGCCTCGCCGCGTTCAATCCCTTGCCCGGCGTACTAGCATGCGTCTGCCTTCCCTCCACGCTCACGCGCAGCCATAGTATTCCCTTCTCCGCCACCTCTATCTTAGATCCATCAGGACTACCGGCGTCAGGCACTATAACTAGGTCGCTGGGCTTTATTAGGTTGGGCTCCACTTTAAGGATGTGTTGAATGCCGTACTTAGATCCAACCTCCTCATCGCTTGCCAATATTAGGCCAACCCCACTCAATCCCTCATCCCTGGCCGACTCAGCCAAGAGTATTCCCTCCACTATTCCTTGTCCATCATCCTCAACCCCCCTCCCATATATCCTGTTCCCCTCCACAGTTGCCTGGAATGGAGGGTACCTCCATAGCGCGGGATCCCCCTCCGGCACCGTATCCATGTGAGCAATCACCCAGAGGGTTTTCTCGCCCTGGGTTCGCCCCTTGGCTCTGGCAATTATGTTGGGCCTAATTCCTCCCTTAGCCCTTGGATCCGGTGCATCTATTCTCCTTACCTCATCAAAGAACGGCTTTATATATTCCTGCAAGAAGATCGCTCTATCCAATTCCCCCTCGCCCCCGTTTTCCGGCGCTAAGGCCTTAATGGGTATCATTTCCCTCATTATTCTGATCACATCTTCCCGCAACCTATCTTTATCCATACGCTGGGAGCAATGTATCAATAATAAAACATTTCCGCTTCAATTAAATAGTGAGGCAAAATGATGGCTAGAATGGAAGCTCAGTAGGGAACTATTATGGATCCCACATCGCTCTTGCCGGCTAGAACGGATTCCAAGGCATTCGGGTTCTTTCCATCTATTATGTACATACTTATTCGGCTCCTCTTCATTATGGAGAGCGCCCATTTATCTATTAACTCGTATGTGCCAGCTATTATGTTGGCGCTGTGCTCCAGTATTTTCTCCACATCGCTTATCGTCGCTTTAGGTATTCGTGTGGCCGTGGGATCAATCATGGGATCCCGCGCATATAATCCGTCTATATTCGCGCAATTTATTATGGTTGGTATGCCCAAGTATTCGGAAACCAGGGTGGCGACCATAGTGGTCGATTGACCCGGCTGGAGTCCCCCCATCGCTATGAAACCGGTGCTGCTCCATGCCCTCCCCGCCTCCTCTAGGCTGGTCACAACCGTTGGATATATTCCTCCTCCCCTCCTATTAATCGCGTGTATTAATAACATGGCATTCAATCGGCTTGCCTCGATGCCCAACATATCGTTGGCTGCCTCGCTTAATGATAATTGTCTCCCCATCTCTATGTATCGCCTCGCAGTGTCTCCACCCCCAGTCACTATAGCTATTAGCGTGCCCCTTTTCCTGAACCCAGTCACTATATCCACATACCTCGATATATTATTTACATCATTGAATACTCTGCCGCTTAGCTTTATGGTGACTAAATCCATGGGATTTTTATGAAAGTACCAATATTTAACTTTAGAGGGAAAAAGGGTACTGGATTATCGGATTGCAGTGAGGCTTTGAATTAATTTAGGGATGCGAATGGGATTATTTTTAAAATATATAGGGATTTTGATTTTTAATTATCTATATTTGTTTGCTCACTATGGCTCTATCTTTCCGATGGATTTCCTGATGGTCTTGCCGTTCGGGCACTTGAATAGCCCTATCACGACGCCTTTCCTGCCCTTGGGCGCCAGCGTCCATACCTTTATTGGCTTTAGTTTAGTGATGCGTCCATCACACTCCACATCGTATTCCTTTTTCTGATAGTCTTGTAGGTTGACCGGCATGTTTGGTCCGAATTATTATTAATTGAGCCAGTATATAAGTGGTTAATGTGGTTTAAATGGTAAAATACATAATTATATTTCTCTTTTTACAGGAGTAATTAACATTATTGATGATGATTTCTATTTAATATTAGCAATGTTTTTATTCTTTAAGAGAAATAACGGCTTAGTGATGAGAGGCCCAAGCCCCAATATCGTGACGAGGCCAAGCATTATTGGAATCGCTGAATCCTTGGGATGGAAAAGGAAACATTTATTAACCCATATTCCACAAATAACTTCGAACGAGGCGATTTGAACGGCGGAAAGAAGAACGTATGGGCGCAGAGGCCCACCAAGACGAAGAAATCTACCCAAGCCCGTTAATGAGGGCGACGTAGTGGAAGTGGAGGTCGTTGAGACCTCCCGCAAGGGGGATGGAGTGGCGAAGGTAAACGGCTTCATAATCTTCGTCCCCAACACCAAGCCAGGGGATAAAGTTCGCGTAAAGATCTCCAAGGTAGGCCGATCCTACGCTGTAGGCGAGGTCTCCTCGGAGGAACCCACTGTGAACGCGGGCTCTNCCCAGGCCGATGAGGACGAGGAAGACGACGAAGAAGAGGAAGAGTGACTCCACGCTTCTTCTCCCTATAAAATAAGCCATAATCTAATTTATTCAGTCATATAGACAAAGTTTAAATAATTAATGATTTAAAGATCGATCAGTGATGACCACTTCTGATGACGATGGGTGAGATAGCCATGCCCCAGACTGAGCAAATTAACCGAGTGCTTTCCTATAAGTCTTCAATGAATTATCTATTATCGCCTTCTCGCACTCCGCAACATCGCTTGTTCCCAAATTGATTAATTCATAATCCATGGAATTCATCTTGAGCGCATTCAGGTTGATCCAAATTACCTTAACCAAGTAATTATCCAGAGTAGTTGCATCCAGCTTAATTAATTGAGTTGAGTTATATGATAATATCGCTGTCCCGCCATCTATGCTTAACTCGATATCGTTGCTGGTAATTAATTGCTTGACTTGGGGACCCGGCATGAACACATTGATGTAGCTCGCCTCGCCGCTGGATAATGATGTCATCGCTACATCATCAGCCTTGGGCATCCTATTCAAGCCCTTCCTCAGTAATGATACGTAGGCGTCGGCTATATCCTCTAGGGGCACCTTCGGCGCATCTATGGCGAAATATATTGTTAACTTAATGCCGGCCTCCACATCTATTGCCACTTCATCCCTCTGTATCCACTCCTCCAAGGACTTTGTTGGTTTAGGGTATTCCCAACTCATCTCCATGTATCTCCGTATGCTTTGCTTGTTTAGGTACACTATGCGCTCATCCCCACTGCCTAGGGCTGGATCCTTGCACGTTATAGCTATATTGCCTCCCCCATCGCTTATCTCCACGCAATCCTCGAACTCCTCGAACCTGACACTATTTATCTGAAGCCTCTGTTGTTGAGCCACATTAAACAATTTATTTAATTCATTAGTTGAAATAACGTACTCCAGGTACTTTCCATCGACTCTATAATCATATAGGTCAGGCGGATGGGACTCTATTATGTCGGTTATCGTGAGTGACCTAATGCGGCCTGTGGCTAATGCTCTTTGAATGAATGCCTCCTTTACTAATTCATCCGTTACCTGTATTAACCTTATCTTGATTAATACTAGTTCCATACTTATGTTAATTGAACGCTGTGGGAAGTTTTAAAACTAATCGTATATGAGTGGCTTAATGATTGATCCCCGGTCCTTTGAGTCATTAATGGATTCGGCCATAAAGGAATTAAGGCGGCTAGGCCCATTGATTCACATAAATGCGAAGAATGTATTAGTGCTAGGCGACTTGCATGGAGATCTAGACACGCTTAACACGATCATTTCGAATTATGGGNTGGATCGACCGCGATATATCGCGCTTGGGGATTACGTTGATAGGGGGGAGAAGCAGATAGAGACCCTTTATCGTATCCTGGAGTTATTCATGGATGGATCCCTCATTCCGCTCCGGGGAAATCATGAGTCTCGCCTAACCAGTTTTGATTATGGATTCGCGGATGAAGCTCTACATTACTTGGGTAACGAGTTATTCAAGCGAGTTCTGGATGAGCTTTTCCCGAGCTTCCCATACGCCGCGGTGCTGAACGATAGCTTCTTCCTGGTTCACGGCGGCATACCTAATCCAGTGCCCAAGATAAGTGAAATAGAGAAGTTGCCTCAGCCAGATAAGGATCCCATGAATCCAATTGCTTTTCAGTTACTATGGAATGATCCGGCCGAGATAAGCGGCTATGCGCAGAACCCAAGGGGGCCCGGAATATATTTGTTTGGGAAGGATGTTACTGAGAGATTCCTTCAACTCAATTCATTGACGGCCGTTATAAGGGGGCATGAGTTCTTCACCGAGGGTTATCACTTATATCACGGCGTGAAGGTGATAAGCATATTCACGTCTAGGGGAGGCATTTATAGCGCGTCGAAGCCAAAGATTCTATCTGTGTCCGAGGATGGGGTTGAGTTAATCGATGTGGGGGTTCGCAGCATCATTATTAAGATAATGCCGGAAATGCTTGGTGGATCCCTGGAAATGAAAAAGAACGAGTGATTTTTTTAGGGATCACTGAAACTCCTTGACGTATATATTAGTGAGGGGCCTGAATCCATACTTCTTATAGAAATTGACCGCTATCTGGTTTTGCGCGGGGAACTCGGCTGATATTAATTGGACTCCCCTCGACTTGAGGAGGGCTATTGCCTTATCCATCATTTGCTTGCCCACTCCCTTCCTCCTCCACTCCGGCATAACGTAGAAATCAGTTATGACGCCCTCTATCGATGGTTCATAGAAGAGCCTGGTCCGTATCTCGGCCACCGCTATTCCAACTACTTCTCCAGCATCCGTCTCCGCTATTAGGAGTAGTTTCCTCTCCTTATTTGATGCACACTCCTCCAGGTACTTCTTGGCGTGCTCTGCAACGTTGCTGCTGACCTTAAATAATGGATCGAATTCCTCATTGAGTCTCTTTAACCTAATTACTAGGTCTATGATTTTCTCCATATCCCTCTCGCCGGCTTCTCGTATGGTTACCATTCACTTCACCTCAACCAACAACTCCTCGGGTATCTGCTTTATAAGGCCTATCTTCATTAATTGATTCAGTGAGTCCCTTGATGAGTCTATTATTCGCTTAGCCCTCTCATACTCCTCATTTCTAGTGGTGCCTCTACGGGCAACCCCTAACTCCACTGCCTTTACGGCGACGGCCGCCGCTGCCCTTGGATATATTTCCCACTCAGTCATGCTGGGTATTATATAGTCCTCATTGATCCCCTTCTCCTCCGCGTACCTCGCTAATTCCTGGGATACTGCTATTATCATTTCATCAGTTATGGTTTTAGCCCTAACATCCAATGCGCCCCTGAAGACGGCGGGAAATATCAGGCTATTATTTACTTGGTTAGGAAAATCGCTTCTCCCAGTCGCAACTATTCTTGCGCCCGCTTCCTTGGCTTCCCATGGCCACATCTCGGGCACTGGATTCGCCAGTAGGAAGACTATGGAGTCCTTATTCATGGCCCTCACCCATTCCTTCTTAACTACGCCCGGTCCCGGGGTTGATGCCGCTATCAAAACATCGGCTCCGCTAATTGCCTCCTCCATTGTCTTGGCTCGCCGAGAGTTTGTTTTCAGGGCTAAATCATACTTCCAGGGATGGCTGAGCATCAAGTGATCCATGTCGCTCCTCTCCGCGTGAAGGGGCCCCTTACTATCCACCAGTATTATATTGCCGGGCCTCGCTCCAGCCGCTATCAAGAGCCTCGCAGTAGCTATATTAGAGGCCCCGGCACCATAAAGCACTATCGTCGTGTCCTCGATCCTCCTATTGGTGAGTTTCAAGGCATTATATAAACCAGCCAAGCTGGCGCCCGCGGTTCCTTGTTGATCATCATGCCACACCGGTATCGCTAAATCTCGTCGTAGCGTGTCAAGCAGGTAAAAGCACTTAGGGGACTCTATGTCCTCTAAATTTATGCCTCCAAAGGATGGCTCTATCGCCTTAGCTACTTGAACGAATTCCTCCTGCGTCTTAACCCTTATTGGCATGGGCATTGCATCAACGCCTCCCAAGTACTTATATATCAAGGCCTTGCCCTCCATGACCGGCATAGCAGCCTCCGGCCCCACCTTGCCGAGCCCAAGCACCCTCGTCCCATCAGTTAATACTACGACAGAGTTCCACCTCCACGTTAAGTCAAATGATTTATCCGGATCCTTTGCTATCTCCAGGGAAACACCGGCCACGCCCGGCGTATAGTAAATGGAGAAGTCCTGAAGGCTTGTCACGGGCACCTTAGGTATTACGGATATTTTTCCACCGTATAATCTCGCCACCTCTATGGATACCTTATACCAAGACTTTGTCTTGTCGGTGCTCATTGACAAACATATAATTACCCAGCTTAATATGCTTTTCGTTAATTAACGCAACAAAAATAACCAATAATCGAATCATTGACCCCCCTCCCAAGAAATTCCCTGTAAGGCGGGTTCTAATTTGTCCATTAATTCATCCATGACCATTGAATTCAACCCCTTATTCTCGAGCAGCACGACATCCACGCCCCTTAATTGCGCGAACCACTTATCATGAGTTATTAAAACCACTCGCCTATACCTCTTCAGCATGTTGATGGACATGCCGGCTATATCCGAGTCAGGTCTCGGGTCGCTTATTATAAGCAAATCCACTCCCCGTAGGGATCCCATCCTCTTCGCTTCCCTCAATATTTTCCCGATGTATATGGCATTGGCGTCGATAATTATTAGGATCCTCCCAAAGTCGCCCCTCAATCTTCCCAAGTAAGTGATGGCCATATCCATATACTTACTGCGCCTGGATTGCTTCCCGACCTTACTCACCATTATGCGGGAACCAATAACCAGCTTTATGCGGGGCCTCATGTAGTGAAGCCTACTTAATAAATCACTTAAGGCGTATCTAATAGGCTTAGTTATCTTCCTCCTGCGGCACTCGCAAACCACGTAGAGTTCATCGTCGGGAAGAACCTCTATGTAAACCCTTTTAAGCCCCACCTCAGCCACAGTGAGTTTAAGGGAATCCACTGAGCCTATACTTGTAAGGTAAGCTAAAAAAATTATCGCATAAAAATAATGAACACCATCACTGGGATTAGGATTCTATTATTATTTATTATTTCATGAAAGCAAATAGCGGAGAAATCCAAGCGGAGAAATATCCCGGGCTCTAGGGGGTTCATGATTGTTTTCGGTCGTGGAAGTGAACATTCATGCTTTGTTTTCTTTTTCCAGGATAATTATGTATGGCACTGAATCCACCGCCAGCACTAGGAGCGGGCCATCCCAATTCAATGAATTCATCTTATTCTTGAAATCCTCAAGTAATACTGCTCTCTTCTGTAGGTAAGCCACTGCCTCGCTTATTATCGCTATCTCCGTATTTCTATTAGCCTTATAATATATCCTCACATTAAATATGTCTTGGCCGCTTGGGTTCTTGAAAACTATCTCTTTATATGCCTCCCTTGAGTGGAGAAGTGATTCCCCAGTATAATTCCTTATTATTGGTTCGAGTCCCCGTATCTCGCGCCTTATTGCCGCTAACTCTTGATCCACGTATTGCCTCAAATCATTAATGTTCTTGAACCGCTTAACGGAGGCATGCATCCAATTAATGGGTTATTTAAAGTATTTAAAAAATTAAGCCCCGAATTTCTCTATTAATTAATTCCCAAATAGTAGTTTGCCTATTATTTTTCTCTCCGCCTTCCGTAGGTAATAGGATATCGTTGGCTTCGAGTAACCCAATTCATTGGCTAATTGATCCATCTTTATTCCCTTCGGCCACGAGTAATACCCCATTTCATAAGCCATGCTTAAGGCCCTCTTCTCCTCTTTCTCCAGGTCATGTATATATAGCTCCCTCATATTTCTCTCCAGTAATTGAGCCACTCCATCGCCATCTATTTTCTCGTAATCCACATACTCAATCCTATTGGTGACGGATACTTCCCGCGTGAATTTCTCCACGGACTCCAAGTTATTGGTCAATAGGCTGAAGAATTCTATGCCAGGCGATGCTATTAATGGAATAAGGGGTAGAATGCCATTGCTTGCCAGGGGCCTCAGCACGCCATGACCCCTCTTTAGTCCAGATATGAAGAGCAAGTTCCCGCTTCTTGGATTCAATAGACTTATCTTGATGAAGTCCTTCCTTAGGCCCCTATATACTTCTTGAATATCTCTCTTCCCGCTTATTCTCATGAAGCTGAGAACGCTATTCGCCTCATCATTAACTGGGATTGCTTGCAGGGAGTAAACCGATCCTCGGGACTCCTCCGCAGCGGCGGCAAGCCCACATGAACTACTTATCCTCAACGTTACG
>LOBW01000012.1 GCA_001516585.1 Thermocladium sp. ECH_B | reverse complement strand
AAGCGTAACGGAAATAAATATTTTTTGTCGCAAAGCAAACTGTGAAAATAGCTATGCAAGCAAAAACAACGACGCTATGGAATTCGAGCAGGAACCACTTACGAATCAATGAGAACAGGAATATTTCTCCATAATTCATGGGAAATAAAGGTATTGGCCTTAGATCAGAGAAGCTATGCTGCACATATCTCATTAGTGTTTATTTTTTATGTATCTTGTTTATGGATGCGACATTATGAGTATTGCAATGACTATTCCGTATATCGCTATCGTCTCAACGAAGGCCAGCACCAGCAGGAACATAACCATGTCCCGCTTCTCCAGAGATGCGGAAACAATAGCGGCTCCAGCCGTACCCATGCCTACGCCGGCTCCACCGGCCGCTAATCCAAATGCCAGACCGGCACCTATTAGTTTCTCTCCGCTTGGTGATGTTGAGGAAGAGGTCGTTGCATTGGAGCTAGCGCTAACGAGCATTGCCGCAGCCAGCATTGCCAGGGCAGATATCATTAATGCTTTTCTCCATTTATTTCCAGCCATCATACTATTCGAACCTATCTTCATCATCCGATTTTTAAGCATAACTCTTATGCGGCCACACGTACCAAATAACATCGAGCCTCGCCCTTTGTGAGGGGAAGACTTGCTAGAAGAGATACCAAGCATCCTTAATTAAGCTGAGCATGTACTTGCGCTCGTATTGTCTAAATGCTTTGTCGCTGAACCTCTTCCTGAGTGCCTTGGCGAACTTAATGTGGGCGCTAGCCACTATTGCTTTACGGGTTCTTGATGGAGGGTGCTCGGAGCCGTGATGCATGTGATTGCTCATAACTATCCAGGGAGTCTCCCTAATCCCGCTCAAGTAAGCCAATATGCCTAGTACTCCCTCATCATTTATGAATGGCCTAAGCTCGGGCGGAACCTCTAGGAACGCCTCCTCCACCTTCCTAATGATGCTTAATTCAGGAAGCTTTCTGTAAACCACGACTTGCTTGGGCCCAATGAAGAGAACAGTGCCCTTCCTCCTCAAGCCCGGCTCATACACCCTGTACCCAAACACTGGAATACTGGTTTCCCCTAAGCTTATTTCCCCTATTTTCCTACTCCTCAACATGGTGTTTGGGGCGCCTCGGTTCCAAGCCTCCCTATCTAGGACAGTGTACATGTCGTAATTCATTGATGAATGTGCCTTTGGGAAGAGGGGGTCAAGGATGTTATCGCTATCCATTATTGCGACGTCCCCCTCCCCCTGAAAGTCGCTCAGCATTGTGAACCACGTCCCACTCCTACTACGCCAATTACCAACCCTCACCTCAATAGTGCTGGGAATCACTTTACTCAATACCTCCCTCTGCCTATCGTGAAAAACATTATCGACATAAACAATCGCTCTCCCCGGCTTAATTAACTCAACGTTACGCGTGAAGTACTCCAACACCTCGTGAATCCTGTAAAACGGCATATATGTGGCCAGTATCATTTAAAATCAGAGTCCAATAATGGGGTTTAAAAAACTACAGGAGGGAAAGAAACTGACTCCTTCCCGCCCTAAAGGGCGAGGCTTGTGGTCCGTTTTGTCATTGCGTAGCATTATAAAGGAGCCGTTCCTTAATGGGTTTGGAAACGGTTCTCCAGCGATTAGAGAATGTTTTGAATTATTGATTTGGCGGTGGTTGCATCTATTCCATTTGTTTTCTCCACTTCCCCGGTTCCCCTATTATATGTGAAGCTACCCTTCTCGCTGTAAATCCTGATCCTGTGGCTGAATACTCTCCGAATCGTGTCTGAATTGATGTGCCGCTTCCTAGAGTAATCAAAGTTTGACCCAAAGCTCTCAGCCATGGCTAGCCTAGCCCCAACCCGAGTCTCCTCGCCCTGAGCAACGCTTCGAATTATGGAGGGGAGTTGAGTAAGCGAGACGAAGGATCCGCCCTGCCTCGCTGGCTTAATTCCGCTTGGCCACCTAATGTAGAGTGGAACCCTTAGGACGCCGTCCTCCAGGAAGTACCCATGGCTGAATCCGCCGTCTCCCAATAATTCCCCGTGATCCGAGGTAACTATTATTAGCGAGTTATCCATCACTGGTTTAAGTCTCCTAATTATGTTGATTGCTTGGCGGGTCGCGTAGCTGGAGTGAATTGGGTATCTCCGCCTCCATATCTCCACGGCCTCCTTCGGAGGCTCTCCATTGAAGACCGCGTCCAGGAACGCATTTACCGAGAGGGAGTCATCTATATCGTCGGCAACGTAGGGGGCATGTGCCTCCATCATGTTAATTAGGAGGAAGAATTTATCTCCCAAATCTATTCCAGTCCTTTTCCCGCCCTTAACCGCATCATCCAGTATCTCCATTATTAGGCTGGAGCCCTTCTCAAGTATCGGCTTCTCAGCGACTCCCATCCTAGCCAATAATTGATCCGCCTTACTCCTAATGAAGTAGTAAGCACCCTTAATCACTAAATCAATGCGTCCCTCCCTTAATAGGTTTCTGATGAGCTTGATGTGGCTTTTCCCGTACTGTCTAAGCAAGTCGTTTAAGTACGCATCGCTCAGCGAGTAAAGAAATCCCCTTAAGTGAATGGATTTATCGACCTGCTGAAACCCATAGAATGGAGTTATGAAGGGATTGGCGCTGATAATATAAGTCCTATAACCATCCCCCCTCAACTCCCCTAATATTCCGCCACTCAATTCGCTTAGCCTACTTATCGATAATTCAGCCATTTTCTCCCCAACATATACTCCATATGATTCGTGAACCCCATGCTGGCTTGGGTACATTCCCGTGATTAGGCTCACATGGCTTGGCAACGTCCATGGCGCCGGCGCAATGGCATTCTCATACTTAATGAAGCCCAACTCACCAAGCATCTCAAGCCCTCTCCCATAATCCTCCCTCAACGTATCAATGATCAACACAACTACATTAAGCATTAAAGCGAAATAGCGGGTAAGCTTAATAGGATTACTATGTGGATAATTGCGAAACAGCGCGAAACAAAAGGTTACATGTATCCATACTTTCTGAGCAGCTCCATTATTCCCTCCTTGTCCTGAGCCCTGCCCACCCTCTCCGGCGTTCCCTCCAAGTCCTGCTCCCAAGCCGGCTTATCCCCGGTGGGCTTGGACTCATACTTATCATCAATGCTCCTAAAGCCCCTATAGTATAATGGATTTATGGGCAACTTATTGCCTAGGGTATAGTCCCACACATCCCTCTCCGTGAATGGGAGAATGGGGTGAACCCTCACGTGAACCGGGTTCTCGCGCCTACTGAAGAATACCTCACCAGCCCTCGCCGGGTTCTCGTCCCACCTAATGCCTATCAATACCCCCTCATACCCCCCATCCCTAATGAACTCATTCATGGGCACTGTCTTCAATAAGTGATTGGCCGCCACGTTATTTAGGGCGTAGCGGAAGGTGGGGGCCGTGTAGCCTATCCTAACTAGTTCCTCCCTATCTCCGGGCGATAATTCGCTTACCTTCACTTCATCGCCGTACCTATACCCCTTAAGCCTCTCGTTGCCCTTGAATATGACCTTGATGCCCCACTGCTTCTCCACCTCCTCAATGAATTTGAGTGTCTCCTCAAAATGCATATAATGATCAATGAAAACCACGTCGAATTTCCCGCCGCTTCTCTCCTGCGCCTTAAGCGTGGCGTGCAGAACAACAGTGCTATCCTTCCCAGCGCTCCACACAACCACCACCTTCTTAAAAGTGGTTAAGGCAGCCTCAGCAACGGCCTCGGCTATAGTTGCTTTATACTTCAACGGCAGCAAGTCAAGTCTCCTTTGTGGCGTTGTCTTGCTGAGAAGTATTGTTAGGTATTGTTGTGGGTCAAGACCCCGTGCCTCGCTCTCCTCCAGTATCCTCCGCGCTAATTGTCCTGAAATCGATAACATATAACCCCCTGTCCTCCCAACTATTTAAAGGATTCCTAGAGCTGCAATGATGAAAAGGAACTATAAGTCCAAATCTTCTAGGGCTGGGAAGAGATCAATTAGAGCTTTGGCTTTCCAGTGTTGGCTTCTTCCCCATCATTTAGCTGGGGCTTATTGATCGTTATGTTGGCGTCTCTTAGCACGAAAAAAGTTAAAGCAATAGGGATTATGGTGGATTTGATGTAGATGAGGCTTAGTCCAAGGGTTTTAGGCTTTGTGTCGACGCTGCTCTCGCTGCTTAGTGGGGCCGTGTATAATATAGCCATAACCAGGAAATTAACGCTGGATTACTTGGGGCTCTTAAATATTGTTAACGCTGCCGTCGCCTTCTCGTCTCTTCCCGTGGCTATTCCATCATTTACCGTGACCAGGTCCGTGGCGAAGGATGGCTCCATCGACTTGATCAATTCATTCAAGCTGATAAGCGTTTTCTATGTGATTAGCGCATTAATGTCAATGGCATACCTAGTGCCGTTATGGAGCGAGGCCGGCGGCTCCGCCTTCCTGATTCTAGTGATCACTTTATTAACGGCGCTAATGAGCTATATTCAATCAATTACTAACGCCGCTCTATTGGTCAAGAATCGATCGGCATTCATTGGCTCAAGCATAATTAATTCAATGGCGAAATTATCGGTGATACCGTTAATAATGGCGCTGAATTGGTCCATAGAGGCGGTTCTATGGAGCACCTTCATAATAGTGCTCGTTTCCGCCGTTTATGCATTAATCAAGACCGTGCCTCTNCATAGGGCCTCGATGGGGTTTAGGGCCATGTTTAGGTGGGCACTAAGTGCTTCCTGGGTATCAATGATGAATTCCATTGCTGACACCATTTCATCCCTCAGCACAGAGGTGATAGGGTTGCTAGGCACACTAATTGATTTAGGCGTCTGGAACGTATTAAGAGCTATTGGTAGATTATTCACGATGCCCAATGTAATACCTAGCATAATGTATGGGGAATTACTGGAGCGGNATAGGGTGGAGGTAGCTTATAGGGATATGTTTTTATCATTATTCATAAACACGGCGATAGTGTTGACAGTGGCCGGCTTTGAGCCGCTCATAATAGATCTATTGAGGCCCAATGATCTCAACCTGATAGGCCCATTATTCCTACCAATACTTCTATTCCTTATTTCAAACACCGTATCCCTAATAAATACGTTCACGGATAGCCTGATAAGCGGAGTGGATAGAGTGGACTTCAAGGGGGAAATTAATCTAGGAACCTATTGGGGGAGCCACATAGGGTTCTCCAAGATGCTTCACCTAGTTAGGGCCTCGATATACATAGTTCTAGCCATACCCATCTTCTACATGATTCGGGGCCTCCCATTCGCGATAGTCATGGCATTCTCCATCTCAAATATAATAGGCTTCTCGGTCTCGTTCACGCTGAGGATGATTAGGATAAGGAGGATGCGAATAGATTTTCCAGCATCGCATTTATTGATTGATTACGTGGCGCCAACGCTAGTCTCGGCTGCCGCCATTTACTTAGTGACGCTTTACCTGCGGTTCAAGCTGGTTCACGACGTATATGTAACGCTTGCCGAAATAGTTATTGCATTTCTAGTATCAACGTTGGTATACCTAGCCATAACATTGCTGATATCAAAGCGGTCCCGTGATTTGTTTAGAATGATTATGAGGAGCCTTAGACTAATGCTGGCCTCCTCCCCGTGAGTTTTCTAGTTCTTTTTAATAACGTAGGTCTAAGGCAGTGGCGTTTCCTGGGGCTCCATATTTTCATATTGATCAGCAATTCCAGCGCATATCATCCTCATCAACCAAATGCCTTATCATCACGAAGAAAAGCCTCAGCTCACCTCCTTATAATCACTCCCTCATTGATTTTACATATTGAGGCAAGATTTAAGTCTTTACCCGCTCCCTAAGTCCGTGGATAGGGTAGTAGTATTGGATGGCTATGATGATGAGCCCGCTGGATTAGGGGTACCGCCGTACCTAGATATATACGCCAGGTACGTGGCTGGAGCCATATGGCTCATAGATTCATCTATTGATGTCAAGTACCTAACAATAGATCAAGTGCGCCGTGATTGGTCCACATTCATTAAGTTAGTCTCATCCTCTAGATTACTTGTCGTGCTTGCGGGGATAGTTACTCCAGGCAAGTACTTGGGCGGCGACCCCATAAAGCTACGGGAGTTAGTGGAGATCGGTAGGCTAGAGGTTCCCAAGATGCTTGGGGGACCAGTCGCTCGCTTCGGCTTCGGAGCTGGCGGCGGATCCATAGCTGTTCCCCGCTCATTCTTCTCTAAGTATTATGACCTAGTCGTGACTGGGGACATCGATTTAGCAGTTCATGAGGTCATCTCCAGGGGTTTCTCCCTTGAGCGAATTAGTCCAGCCATGATTCATGCCACTTATGCTAAGGTAAATGAATTCGCCGTAAAAGGGGCGCGAATAGCCACGCAACACCCCAATTACGGCGGTAATCTAATAGTTGAGCTTGAGACTTATAAATCATGCCCACGATACGTGAGCGGCGGCTGCAGCTTCTGCGCCACTGTTAGGTACGGCGGAGTTGAGTATAGGGATGAGGAGGCAATAATGAGGGAAGTCGAGGCCCTCTACTTGGCAGGGGTTAGGCATTTTAGGGTGGGTAGGCAAGCGGATATATTGACGTATAAAGCCATCGACACAGGTAAGCTTGATTTTCCCCGGCCCAATCCAGATGCCATTGATAGGTTATTCAGGGGGATACGCAGTGCTGCGCCGGGCCTTAATGTGCTTCATATAGATAACGTTAATCCCGGCACAATTTATGCTTGGCCAAGGGAAAGCAGGGAATCGCTTAAGGCAATAATTAGAAGCCACACGCCTGGGGACGTGGCGGCCATGGGCATTGAGAGCGCTGATCCCAGAGTGATAAAGCTGAATAATCTCAAGATCCTCCCCGATGAGGCCATTGAGGCCATGAAGATAGTTAATGAAGTTGGCGCTGGGAGGGGCGATAATGGCTTGCCTCATCTGCTGCCGGGAATAAACTTCGTGGCTGGGCTGCCCGGCGAAACCAAGGAAACCTATGAATTAAATAAGCTCTTCCTCCTCAGGGTGATGGAGTCGGGAATACTTGTGAGGAGAGTCAACATGAGGCAAGTCCTAGTGCTTGAACCAACACCCCTCTGGACTAATCGCTCCTCAATTCGATCCCTCATAAATAAGCATAAGCGTTTCTTTCTCTCCCTGAAGAACTGGGTTAGGACTAACTTCGACCTTGAAATGATTAGGAGAATAGCTCCCAAGGGCACCATATTAAGGAATGCATACGTGGAGGCAATGGCTAGGGGCGGGGTTTACGCTAGGCAAGTTGGTTCATACCCAATCCTAATATATGTGCCTCAGGAACTAGAGCTAGGCAAGTGGATCGACGTGGTTGTGGTGGATCATGGACCGAGAAGCCTCGTCGGCCTCCCGATACCCATAAACATCAATACTGCTCCCGGGAAGATTTTAATGATGNTTCCCGGCCTCACCAGGGATAAGGTTAACCTATTGCTGAGGAATAGACCATTTAAGTCAATCGAAGAGGTGAAGAATATAATTCAGGACGTGAATATACCAAGTTACTTGGCCTCCTTGCCCTAATGAGGGCGCGAGGCCCCGTGGATTATGCGAATTAATCACTTGCCGTTTTAGATTATTCACTGCCTTGAGATGCCTAAGGTGTAGTTCAGACCAGAATTGAATCAACGATAAAGAGAATGGCAAACCATGCCCTTCAGGTCAGGGAAGAGGTTAGTCGATCACTAGTTAATCTTTTAACATCAGAGNCCCCCGTCCATGAGGGCGGGGTAGTTCACTGCTTGATTTTCCTGATCAAGTTATCGATTATGTGGATGGCGGGATTTATGCCCGTTGCTTTTTTGAATCCCGCCCAGGCCATGGTTGGATTAACCTCCATAATGAAGAAGCCATCAGCCGTATCCATTAGATCCACTCCGGCATAATCCAGCCCCAATGCCTCCGTTGCCTTAATTGCTAATTCCTCGGCTTCTTTATCTAGTTTAGCGGGAAGCGGCTCGGCTCCCTGGGCAATGTTGCTTTTCCAATCAATTCCCCTCCTGAACTCGGCTCCAATTACTTGGCCATTAACCACGACCACCCTATAATCACCGCCCCCCCTCTTTTCCATGTACTTCTGCATCAGTATTGGCTTGTTTATGTTGGTGAGGAAACTGAAGAAATGCATCGCTTCATCCGCATTCCCTATTCTGGTCACGCCGTACCCCATGGCGCTCCTCAGCGGCTTCACAACTATTGGGGATAATCGCTTGGCGGCCCAGTAAGCCGTTATCAAGTTCTCCGTGGCGACCGTGGATGGAACCGGTATCCCGGCCCTAGTTAGCTCTATCTCCGTTGCGAATTTATCGCCTGCGATCACCCATTTATCCACGGGATTACTCACCACGGTGCCCGTGTGCTCAAGGGTCTTGACAGCCCATATCCTGTAATAAAACTGCTCGAAGTCCCTGAATGTACCCATGTGCCGCAGCACGGCCCCCCTAATTCCGGTCACATCCTCATCCAAGTGATGGCCGATCTGTTGATGAACTTGAATCCTCTTATCTATATCTATCCTGAGAAGATCGACATATATCCTCCTTGGGGTATGTCCCCGATCACGTATGGCGTTCTCGAGGTCCCGCACCTCCTCCGGCGTCCAATCTATGTCGTATGCCCTCAGTATTCCTATTTCCATACTCATCGCCTCATTGCTTGATTTTAAATGTTTACTTAATTAACTTAAGGGACTGAGCGCGCCCAATAATGAGCTACACCGCGTTTGGATTAATGGATAGGCCCCTTAACCCCAGTGGATTGCCATCCGTGAGGAAGCGGTACTCAGCGGTCGGCATGGAGAGGGAACTAGGCGATATAGATAAGGTGGTTTCGGCGTTCCTAAGGGGCCGCGACAATTTGCTCGCGGTCGTGGTTGGGCCATATGGTTGGGGCAAGACTGAACTGCTTGATGCTGCCCAGGAACTAATTGAGGGCAAGGGAATAAAAGTGATTCGACTAAGCCTCAGCATAGGCCTGGACTTCAATATAATGAGTAAGATAATCGAAGCCAAGCGAGGCAATGAGTATCTCGTCGTGATGCTGGATGAAGCCGATGAATTGACGAGGCTGGTCTCCATAAGCGGCGGCATCAATGATGAAGTTAAGAAGCTCGTGATAAGCATTGGCACAATCATACGCGCAGTGTTGGAGCCCCGTAATTATGCCCACCAATTAGNACTCAACCCGGAGGACCTCTCCGGCATAATGATGATAGCTGCCTTCACGCCGCACCTCTATTATAATATACTTAAGAATAATTTGCCTGACGTATTCGACATAACGAGGGGAAGAGTGTATAGGGAGATAGTGATTGATGATAGATTCCCCTATTGGTTGTATGAGGCGGTCATAATTAATAGGTTCTCCGCCTACTCTACACCCAATAGGGAGGAGCTCAGGCAATCGTGGGGCGGGGATGAATTTTGGCCTCTCAGGAGGGAGTTCCTATCATTTCTTTACCTAGCCGTGAAAAGCGAGGAGGGAGATACCGTTACCCCGAGGAATATGATAAAGCTCACGGCGAAGCTTCTCGATAAGACCATAGAAATTGGCAAACCACTTGATGCAAGCATCTTCGCTTCATTCCTGGCAGAGGAGGTTAACTGGATTAATCTAGACCTCCTCCGCGAACTCCTAGACACGTATAGGGACCTATCCCTCTTACTGTTAAGCGGTGTGCCTATTCCGCTGGATTCATTGAGGGCCTCCCCACAGTCATTATCGGTTAGCGGCATAGTTCAGGAAGCGCTGGTTATCCCAATTGATCCCGCGGATTCCCATGCAGTGAGCGAAGTGAATAGGATGAGGATGATGTTTGGCATGATGCCCATAGCATTCAAGGATCTGCGGGACCTATCGATAGAGTATGGATCATACTACTCATCATTCAAGGGGAACCGGGTACGCCTAAGCGTGGTGCTGCCCCTAGACGCGGAGGAGGAGATCAAGCGGCTTGGGTTGCAGTATATTAAGACAGCCATGTTGAAGGCCGATATTCATAGAAGTATATTCAGGAGAAAAGAAGGAGCAGTGTTAAGTGATGTGGAGCCAATTATGAGGGAGTTGGCGCATGATGGGATTACGGCAATACTGAGGCACATGGTTAGGCTCATGTCGGGATCCGCCCAATTAAGTGCCCAGAGCAATATAGCTCTCAACGTGAGTGAGCAGGCATTGGATGCCAGGCTAGGCTATGTTGGGATTGAGTGGGATCCAGCAATGGAGAAACTAATAAGCGAGACCATACTGAAAGGAGAGATTAGGCTAAACCAATCGCCTAGAGCCATTGATGGCTTGATCCTAGTGTTGGTGAGTCAATCAATGCTTACGAAGGAATTAGATGAATCGTTAAGGAGGATTGTGTCTAGGCTTCAATGGAAAGGCATCTACCCAGTGGATAAGCATGTCCTCGTGCTCCCCATGGGCTCGGATCAAATAGATGAGGCGCGTCAATTGATCATGGGCCTAGCAATAATGGGTAAACCCAATCCACCCAATGAGTATAGGATATTCATCGAGAAGGCCAGGTCATTCCTAGATAAGGTTAATTCATTTAGGGAGGAATTGAGGAGCGAATTGCTTAGGTATACGATAGGCATACGTAGGAGGGAAAGCAAGAGGGAAAGCATAAGGCACATAATTGAGCAATGGATCTCCGGGGACGCAAGGGACTTGCCGGATTCATTCAAGTGCGGCGAGAAGCCATGCGTATCAATCGTGGAGCGCGTAGTCCTAAATTACTTGAACAAGATGGAGAGACCAGTTACCCAGAGGGAGCTAGAGTCAATAATAGCATCCATACTCCCCGTCCAATTATGGAGGGAATTCCGGGAGGGCGACTTAATTCAATTAATGAGGATGAGGGGACTGCTAATCCAAGTGAATGAGAGGATTCAACCCATTTCTTCCCAATCATTCCGGGCTGGGATCGATGATCTTTGTAGGAGGCTTGATGATTTATCCAAGTCATATGGAGAGGAGCGGGCAATCATAGAGGAGGGGAATTGGAAGATCCAAGTAAAGTTGCCGGGCTCTGGGGAATTCATGCGTAGGATAAGCAAGCTCCGCGATGATTGTAAGGTATTGGGTGCATCCATGAAGCCGAGCGAGGATGAGTTAAAGAAGTACGCCAGCATCCTGCTCTCGGTGGATGATGTAGAAGAGGAAATGGAGGAATCGCGAAGGACGCTTAACAATGAATTGGAGAACGCCAAGTCGCTGCTAGGCGCTTGTAGTGGGGTCCTAAGTAATTTAAGGACTGAGCTAGAGAGATACAGTTCCCTAGTACCTCCAAGCGTTATGGATGTCCTGAAGTCCAAGGCAGAGGAATTAACCTCTATAATAGATGAATCAATATCTAAGCTAAGCGATGCATCTCTGGATGATGCATTAAAGGCGCTGGAATCACTGGAAAGCAATTCAAAGGAGGAGGCATCGAGGATTCTGGAGATGGCTAAATCAGTGTCCAGCATTTACTCTTTGCTCCAGAACTATAATTCAACGCTATCATCAATAGAATCGCTCTCTAAATTGGTGGAGGATTGGTCGCCAACGGTTGATGAGATCGATATGGATGAAGTGGTGAGCGACTTAACTAGGCTAGTGGAGATGGGGGACATCAATCAATTAAATACTGTCTACTCCGATCTATCGGCAAAGGCTCGGCAAGTCAGGGGCTTCTTAATGACTGGTATAGAGAAGGCGCGCGACATGGTGGCTAAGTACGATAATGCGGCCAAATGGCTGGAGGCTAAGGCCATAGCTAGGACACAAATGCTAATGCTTAACCAGGTGGATCAGGATCTCGCCGATCAATTGGAGAGGATAATCAAGGCAAAGACGGAGATAGATGCCAAGCTTAAGGAAGTAGCCATTAAGGTTAATGTGCCGCCTCAATTAATAAGGTTCATTGCATTCAAGGGGCCAAACGTGGGCATAGATGAGATAGAGGCAGGCAAGGCCCTCGGCCTCGAGTCGCAGCAAGTGATCAATTACCTCGAGGTGCTTTGGAGGGCTAAATTAGTGGAGAAGAAGTATGTCTCTTGATGTAGCGGTAATAACTCCAAGGAAGTATCCCATTTGTGCAAGGATTCCCTGCATAGAGGAACCCGAGCCCCATGATATGATAATTGATTTAATGGGCAAGTACTTGGATTATGGGCTCATAACCATAATTAGGCGAGGCAGCGATGCGGTTCCATTGGTAATTGATGGTCGGCGCATAAGATCCATAATATGCTCCAATAGGGATAAATGCATGGAGTGGACGGGGGATAAACTAATCATTAATGGATATCCCCTCTCCATATACCTATCAGTTCTATATGATGAGTTCCTCTCCGAACTAATATATGTGAGGGACACGTACCTAACGGGGATTAAGGATAGGAGGAGCAAGTATTGCGTTGATAAAATAGTGGAGATAGTGCTGAGTGAGCGTAGGCGGGGTGCATCCATTACATTAATGGGGCTGGAGGCATTGATGAGGGTAGGCAAGCTAGATGAAGTCTCGCTGCCCAAATCCACGCTTCAAGTGCTGCAGGAAGCCGGTGTAGTGGATAATTACTCCCTAATTCATCCTCAACTATTGTCCCTCATTCTCAGCGAGGTGAAGCGCCGCGTCTACCCTTGATCAATTCATTAAGGGAATATATGAATTCGTGGAGATTCAATTACCTCGCCTAGAGGGAGGGCCATGGGTGCGAGAACTAGAGGGCAAAATAATCAGGTTTGAGGAGTCGCCGAGAGACTTGAATTGCTTAGTGGCAGTGGATTCAGGATTCTCTGAAATAACTTACGCCGGCGCAAGGCTCGGCCTAATAAATGTGGTAGGCATGGAATTCAGGAGCAGGGAGCGGCGGTCGCTCCTTTCTCCAATCGTGTTAGGGAAATCAATGGAATTACCCGTGGAGGCCCGAGCAGCCGAGTTCGAGGTGGCGACGCAATTAATGGAGTCGCGAAGGGATTGCTTGGTTCTACTTGATGGCACAATAAAGCTAAGCACCCCTAGCGAGAGATACATCAGAGCTAAATCAATGTTATTATCCACTGCGCGGAGCTCCAACGCTATCGTGCTAGCTCACTCTAAGGATGTCACCATAAATAGGTACACAGAGCTCGATANAGATGAGCGAATGCCGCTGTTCGTGGCCATGGAGAAGAATAGAGCCGTGGATAAGTATAATGGAGTGCTAATCACTGCTCCGCTCATCCTGGATGAATTATCAATCTTCTATGTCCAGTACAAGCCTCANCTATTGCCGATATATGTTGAATCAATTAATCCTCCCGATTTATCGCCGTTAACCACCATTAGTAAATTAGTCACTGGGGAGGGTTACCCAATCCCCCTTTACATAGTTGATAGATTATCTAAGTTAGGCAATGAAACTATTAAGTACATGAAGTTATCCATCGCAAAACTAGCAAGAGGATACGGGGCACTAGCCATACATGAAACGCTCAGAGAGATGCTGAATAAGAACTGACCCCCTCCCCGCCCTGAAGGGCGAGGCTTTCCGCCCCCTTAACCCCCATTTTGGTAAAAATGTTGGCTTAAATATCGCGTCAAGTTTTAATAATCCATATAGTTATATATGTATGATGCAGCCCCAAGTAAGCGCGAAGCTAGCTCTGCTTCTAATAAAGGAGGCATCAAGCAGAGAGACCCCAGTAAAATTGAGGTATTGCAAGGTTTATAGAACTATCAAGCACTGGTTGGGCAAGGAATACGCAGACTATATACTGGATAGGTTAAAGAGCGGCGGCATCATAAAAATAGAGGGGGAACGAATAGAAGTACTGAAGCCAGTGCAATCAACGGAATCAATTGATTCCCTAGCAAGATCAGCCAGAAGCATAATATTCAATATGCCTGCTTCCCTCCCCCCTCAAACCTAATGCGCTTTTTGGAAAACTTGTAGAGCTGAATTCTCGAATTGCCTTATTATGAGATTATGGATTCAAAGGAGGCGGAAAACATCGCCCCTTTTAAGCGGGGGAGGGCTGCATTATTCACGTTTATGCAAATCTTTTTGTATTTATTATTAACTGATTTCGTGGAGAGGTTNCTGAGGCCTAGGGAGGCTTGCCAACTCCCTGTTCCCTGAGATCACAGCGTTCGCCAGGGAGAGTGACAGTGTCGTCTTTCCGTAACCTGTTGATGCAGCCAGGACTACGACTTGTCCTGGTTTCCAACTGTTAGGATCTCCGCAGTCTTCAGGGGCAAATCCCTTGGTCTCCCCCGGGGCTGAGGCCCATGAGGGAGTCAACGAACGACACAGACGACAAACCCCTCTCCCTAGCGAACTCGATCTGTCCCTTTCCGCACCCTTTCAGCGTCGTCCCGCTGAAAAACAAAACTTCTCGTCAATACCGACTTTCCGGTCCTCTATAAGATTCCCATACGCCCGGAGCGAAGCCTCTTTGAGCTCATCGCAATACTTTTAACTGTACCTACACCAGTGACTGTAGTGGGTACAGTTGTTGTTCGACCTTCACCCCAAGGAGACCGTTGGGGAGTTATTTGGGAGAGACAAGGAGATAGACTTCTCCATATCCCAGTTGCTATCAAAGAACTGGCTGATAATAGGCGGACAGAGGGAGATAGGGAAGACGAGCCTGATGAAGGTCGTAATGAACGAGATGAAGAGGAGATACGGATTCAAGGGAGNTTACGTTAACCTGAGAGGAGNCAGGAACTTGAATTCTTTGCTTAAGGCCCTTCTGGCGGAAATGAACAATAGTGTACCCAGTTTCAAGGTCTCCCTCAAGGTTAACTTTGTTTTGGGCTCCGCGGGGATAGAGCTGAGGAGGGGTGCCAAAGTGGTCAACAGCCTGATTGAACTCCTCAATTCAATTGATGAAGACGCGGTCATAGGCCTCGATGAGGTTCAGGAGATCTCTCAGGCGAGCAGGCAATTCCTTGAAGTCCTGGGTAACGTTTTCGCCTCCAACCCCAGGGTTAGGTTAGTGTTCTCCGGTTCCTACATCGGGGTGACCAGGGCGTTGTCCAACCCCTCTTCGTCTTCCCCGCTTCACGGCAGACCCCCTGTCACATTGAACCTGAGACCCTTTGATGAAGGTACTTCAAGGGATTTCCTGAGGAGAGGGATGGAGGAGTTCAACGTGTACTTCGACAGGGAGGACGAGGTGGTCAAGAAGTTGGATGGAGTTGTGGGTTGGTTGACTCTATTCGGAAACTTTTACGCAGTGAGGAAGATGAACTTTGACTCTGCACTCTCCTCCACAATCGAGGAGGGTAAGAAGATAATGGTAAGTGAATTTAAACACTTTCTTGAGAACAAAAGTAACAAGGGGATTTACACCACAATAATGAACTCGTTGAAGGTGGTGAACACTTGGAAGGACGTTAAAAGGGGGGTTGAGATAAAGTTGGGCCAGGTAGACGATAAGGAATTGAGTTTGGCCCTGGAATCACTGGTCAGTAACAACTTCGTAGAGAAGAGGAGAGAAGGCGTATACGAAATAGCGGACCCCATCTTAAGGGGGATAGATTACGATAAAATTTGAAAAGGAGATGTCCTGGGGCTATAGTTAGAGCTCTCCACCGCCTGGGCTGCCTCCTGCTCCTGACGTGCCCGTCCAGTAGGTAGACTAGTACCGGTTCTGGAGGTTCACGTCACCTGGGCCCTCGAACTCACGGTCACGTGTTTACCCGTGGCGTAACTTTTCCTTTAATTACTTCTAATTCCGCCACGGGCACCCCTCTCAAGGGATCATACACGGTCGCTCTTAAGTCCTTGGGGCTAGTCGAGGGAAACACCACTACCCTCCCATCTACCTTTTTGCCAAGTTAAGAGGTCGTTAGGTTTCACTTGATAACGGGACGTCAGTTAAGGGACTACCATTCAGCGGTTGTGGGATTTTCCCTTGAGTACCGCCCTGTAATCTAGGGGAATTCTAATATGCCCTAGCATTCAACTTTTATCACTAGGTCGAACCTACTTTTAATCTAACACGGATTCTAAGTTACAGCAGTTATGGAGTTTCTCGTTAGGTGTAGCCTTGAAGTCAAGGCAAAATCTAATAGCGGCTGTAAGTTAGAAAATTCGCTGCGGTTCCTGGAAACTATCGCATAAGGGCCACAAGGGTGAACCCGTGGTCCTGGCAAAGTTAAGAATGTAACGCTTCCACGTAACCATTCGTTATTTTTAATTACTTCTAAATATCGTTTTAATTAAATAATGTCTATATAGTATTACAATATAGTTTTTATTGATGATCTCCCAACTGATGACGGGCACTGCTCACGAGGGTGGGGGAATTAAAGTATTCAAGGCAAATGCTAGGTATTTGGAGAGTGGTAAAGTTTTGTTGGAAAGGGATTCCATTGCTCCACTAGTTGAAGTACCCCACAAGGGGGTACCATATTCCTGAGACAGCAGTTATGGGACTTTCCCTTAAATATCGCCCTGTAATCAAGGCAAAATCCAATAACTGCTGCTAAGATTTGGCATGCCCCCTTAGGCCTCAGTAGTCTCCCCATAAACTAGTTGAGAACAAATGAATATGCATTTCCGTGAACGTGGAAAGGATTCAGCCCTCATCGCTCTCACTCCACCGAGATAAGTGACGCCAATCTCCCTATGGCCCGAACAACCCTGTTGTCCTCCCTGCTCTCCCTCGCAATCAATCCCGCGTAGTCCCTCAATCCCCTGAAGGCCAACGCCTCCTTCCTGAGGGCACCGTTGACGGTCTCGTACAACTTTTGGACAAACGTGATCGCCTCCTTGGGCGAGTCCTTACTTAGGGAGTACCTTAGGACGTCCTCAAGGTAGTTCTCCCAGTTCCCTGTGAACGTCTTGTTGAGTCCTTCCCTTATCCTCTTCAAGTCCGAGAAGTAGCCCCACTCACGCTTATCCTCTGACCCTCCTTCACGTGGTCCTCCTTCACGTGGTATACCATGACCGGGGAATCCAGGGGTAGATGAACTGCTAGCCATAAGGAGAAAGCCCAGGGGATCCCCGCGCTCTCGGGAAACTTCACTTTATAAATCTCAGGGGTTCAAAGGGGATGGAAAACCTCGCCCTTCAGGGCGGGGTAGCTCATATTTAATGCATTGAGATCTATTTGAACCATCATCATGATGTTTAGGTTCCCTCCTAAAAATCCTTCGCTTAATGGCGCAGCATTTATTAATGGTTTTCAGATATCGGTTTCGATGACAGATAAGGTAATGGTGGCATCCAGCAACGGCATGGTTACTGGACCTGGAGAGGGCGAGTACCTGATAATCTATGAATTAAGCGGCGATGGGTTAATGGAGGTGGGGAGGGAATTAAATCCAGGATTAAATGCAACAATGCATAGAGGCCTCTATGCATTGAAGAGAGCCAAGGAGATAGGCGCCTCATCGATAGTGGTAACGGAGATAGGGCCACCGGGTTATAGAGCGGCCCAACAATGGGGATTAACCGTGTACGTAGTGCCTGAGGGGACAAGCGTAAACGATGCATTAGCAATGTTAGCGAGCGGCAAGCTAAGGCCAGCAACGGGCCCAACCCATGGACATGGCCACCATGGACATTAAGCCGTGCAATTATGTTAAAAACAAAAAATTAAGCTGGTTCTTCATTTTTCTCAATGAAATATTTGTGGAGAAAAATTTAATATTTAATTAAATCATGGCGGTGCCAGTGAGGATTCCCTTATTCATTGAATTCGGTGGAAAGAGGGTTTTAGTGCTTGGAGGTGGTTACACGGCAACAAAGAGGGCCGAGAAGTTCTTGGCGGCGGGTTCCTTTGTGACAGTCATAGCTATGGAGGTCTCCAGCGACTTAATGAAATTAAGAAGTAACGGCAATATGGATATATTGATGGGTGATTTACGCTTGCTTGATGTTGATTTCATCATGCATGGATTTGACCTAGTAGTGTATGCTGTTCCGGACGAGGAGCTGCGGATTAGAATCAAGCGAGCCGCTTCTCGGAATAGGATCCTATTTAATGATGCTACTGACTCGATTGGGACAGAGGTTGTGGTTCCATTTGATGGTGATTATATGGGGGTTCGCATAGCGGTTACCACTGAGGGCAAGAGCGGTGTGGCGGCTAGGGCTGTCAGGGATTACTTGATAGATACATTATCGAGTAGTCCAGATATGGGTAACTTCATATCGGTCTGGTACATGGTTAAGGAAAAGATAAAGAGCAGCGTGGATTCACCGGGGAAGCGTATGCGGATATATATGAGGCTGAGGGATGACGAGTCATTTAAGTCCCTGGCGAGAAGCGGTAATGTGGAGGATGCGATGCGTTACGTGGAGGAGGTGATTAGGAATGGATGATCCAGAATTATCAAGTAGGTTGAGCTCGATCATTGCTCTGGCGGTCACCCATAAGAAGGCCAGCACAATAACATTAAGCAGCATATACTTGGATGAGGACAGCGCCTATGGGGAGTTATTGCAAAAATATGGCGAGGCATTCATCTTCCAGACCTGTAATAGAGTTGAAATATACGTGCTCGACTCGAAGAGGAGGGGGACTGAAACTATTCTGCAAGTATTTCATGAAAGCTCGGCTACAGTTAAGTCGCTGGGCGATTTCTACAGTGGGCTAGATGCTGTTAATCACCTATTTAGGGTTGCTTCCGGCCTGGAGTCAGCCGCAATAGGTGAAAGCGAGGTTCTAGGCCAATTAGAGAAGGCATTTCAAGCAGCAATTAACAGGAGGGCTCTGCATGGAGAATTAAAGTTCGTAGTGGAGCGAGCAATAAATGTTGGAAAAAGAATCAGATCCATTAATCCCAACTTATCCAGGGGAGCAATTAGCCTAGGCAGTGTGGNCGTTGATTTCTTGACCAGGAAAGGCGTGTCTAGGGACTCATTAATAGGTTTAGTCGGCGCCGGCGCCATGGCATCGCTAATCGCGACTAAGCTCCGTGAGAGGGGATTTAGCGAGGTGATTATTTTCAATAGGACTCTCGAGAATGCCAGGAAACTGGCGGAACAACTAAATTACAAATATGAACCCCTCGACTCCTTGCGCAATTACCTGCCTCGGCTCTCGGCATTAATCACAGCAATAAGGGTTAATAAGCCAATTCTATTGAAAGATGATCTTACGCTTCTCCCACCGGGCTCCGTGGTTGTGGATCTAGGGATCCCCCGCAATGTGGAGGGTCCAGTGGTTTCAATAGATGAATTAAAGAAATTCATGACTATGCTTAACGAGGAGAGAATAAAGGCAATTAAGGATGCGGAGAGAATTATTGAGGCAGAGATAACTAACTTCGAGTCCCTCTACAAGAGGAAAATAGTAGAGATGGAATTATCATCATTTATTTCAAGGCTCGATAAGCTCAGATTAGAGGAAATAGAGAGGGGCCGCAGTAGGGGGTTGATAGATGGGGATGCGGGGATAGATATAGTCACCAAATCAATACTGTTCAAGTCAATGTATCCCTTGGTTAATTACATAAAGGACATAGCGACGAATAGAAGCTTAACTGACGCAGTTAAGTTAATAAAGGAAATAGAGAAGTATCAGGAGATCCAGAAATACGAATAGTCCAGAACGACAAGAGGAAAGCTAATTCGTAATGATGAGCCTAATCGATTGACCGGGGGATACGCCGTACTTATCGGCGAAGCTACCCCTATTCACTGCTAATTCTAGGTAACCCTCACTATTAATCACTGCCAATGATTCTCCCTGAGCGGCGTATCCATATGATTTCTCCAGGATTAGAGTTAGGCGTGCCCCATTCTCTAGCTCAACCAATAATTGGGAACCATATTTAACATCAATATCGTTCCTAGTTATGTTGGTGAAGACATTGCCGAAGGAATCAATATATATAGCCGTTGCAGTTATGTTATTCCCGCTAATGGTGGGTTTAGGCAAATTAATTCTATTATAATTAACTATAACGGGTCCCACTTCATTGAATGACATGCCCCTGCCTAACTTAGCCGCCGTTGGGGCAAATAAGTCCCTGCCGTGAAATGTGTATGAAGACTCGCCATTAGGAAGTATCTCCCTTGCGGCAATCGCTCCATCATCATCGGCGGCAAGCGAGAGAACACCGTTATCAGGGCCTATAAAGAAGTAATTCTTGGTTTGAATAANTATGGGTTTCCTACTAGTGCCAACGCCTGGATCAACTACTACCACGTGAATAGTGCCTCTGGGGAACCATTTATATGCCGCTTTCAATATGAGTGCAGCCCTCAATACATCGAATTTAGGCACATCGTGCGTTATATCTATAATTGATGCTTCAGGATTGATGCCGAGAATAACTCCCTTCATAGATGCCACAAAGTGATCCTTCACTCCAAAATCAGTCAATAAGGTGATTATTGCCATGCCTGGTTAGGGTCACATTAGTATATTAATTTAACTTGGTTCACGTGGGGAGGCACCATTATGGCCGGCTCATTCATAAATGCCGGTCAATAGTGGTGAATAAACATTGATGCGTGGATGATCATGGGCAGGGACAAGCCTATTGCGGCCAGCACAATGATCATTATTATGAAAACTATGAATGCTATTATTGCGGTGAGAAATGCGCCGCCCCACCCCACGTTGAATATTGCCTTGAAGACTGCTAGAATACCTATGAAGCCAGCTATGAATCCCACTGTTCTCGAGAATACGCCGAATATAACTAGCAATATGGAGAACACTATGGTAGCTGCCAATGTGGCTATCATTGCTTTCCCAATTGATGCATCTCCTCCAACCACTTTAGCCCCAACCCATACAGGTATGGAAGCGATCAACCATGCTACGAGCACGCCTATTAACAATATCAGTGCTGCTATCATATTAATTGTCTAGAATGCTTAATTATTAAATCTATTGCTTCGGATCCACGTAACCATCAACGACATTAATTAGTTCTTAGGCTTGGTTGCCTTAATCACTTTATATGCTCCAGTGCCGCCTACCTCTGCTACATCCTCATAGCTTCGCATAATTAGGAGAATAATTCTTTCCTTGATTCTAGATGGAGTGACTAATTGAAGTGAGCCATGATGGGTTAAGTATCGAGCTGACTCCGTCGCGAATCTCTCAATTACTCTCATTCCAGCAGAGTATGGGGGATTAGTTATTATTGAGTCGAACATGGTTGATCCAAATGGCTTAAACAAGTCTCCCTGCTTCACCGTTGCGTTACTTACATTGTTTAATTTAATATTTATTGATGCTAGTTTAACCGCCAACTTATTTATGTCGCTCATGAATATGGTAGATGATGGCTTCAACTTAGCGGCCAGTATTCCGAGAAAACCATAACCACACCCGAGATCCAGCACCGCTCCATTATCAGGGACATCCATTAGCTCCGCCAATATAAGAGAACCCCTATCTATATCTCTTCCTGAGAAAACGCCTGGCGCCGTCACAAATTCCAGACTTACCCCTCGTACAGTTATGTGAATTCTCTTCCCAGTTAATCTCCCATAGTTTGGATCGCTTGAGTAATACACTTCATTTATTGAGGCAGCCTAGGCTTAATAAATTTAGGTTGGCGGCATTAATTCAATTTTAACGTTAAGCAATGCTTAAAAGGCATTCATTTCCAGCGCCACTCATGATTGAGAGAACGCTGGTCATAGTTAAGCCAGATGGTGTCAAGGCTAGGATAATCGGTGATGTGATTTCCAGATTGGAGAGAATGGGATTAAAGATCATTGGATTAAAAATGGTGAGGGCAACGGAGGATCAAATGGCTGGCTTTTATCCTAGCGACGAAGAATGGTTCAAAAGCGTCGGCAATAAGTCCATTAAGTCTTATCAAGAGATGGGGATCGATATAAGGAGGGACATGGGCACCGATGATCCAGTGCAGGTAGGTAAGATAGTTAAACAATGGCTGGTGAAGTACATGGTGGAGACTCCAATAGTTCTAATAGTGGTTGAGGGGAATCACGCCATAGATACGGTGAGGAAATTGGTTGGACATACTCTTCCCTATATGGCGGCGCCGGGCACAATAAGGGGCGACTACTCCACGGATAGCCCGGATTTAGCAAACAAGGAGAAGCGCGCAATTCATAATTTGGTGCATGCAAGCGATGGCCCTGAATCCGCTGCGCGGGAAATACATTACTGGTTTAGTGACAATGAGTTGTATGATTGGTAAAGACTAATCGCCAAGGAGGGATTGGCGTACCCATTATCCTCTTTGTGAGACACGTATGGGTACACGGGAGTTAGTTTGCCCGTAAAGATTAAAAAGCGGATTAATGCCTATACATAGGTAATGAGCGGAGATAGGAATGAGGAGTGCAGTGACGTGGAGCAGCGCCTTCGTTATTTCCTGTTAACCAGGTTATCGGACATGGGCTTTCCACATGATGAGGTACGCATATTATCGGACTTCATTTATCAAGACTTAGTTAATTATATAAGTAAGGGCAGCGGAAAAAAGGATGCAATATGTAAGGCAGTTAATGGTTCTTTATCATCATGGCTCCCCGAGTGGCTTGATTATTGGCTTCTCAAGTGGCGTCAAAGGGTGAAGCTTAACTTCGGATCAGTAAATGAGGAGGGAACACTGGATCCAGATACCCAGCGGGCCGTGAGCATGATTGGGAGGAGGTACATTAATAAATTGAACAAGATGGCCATGATAGGGTTAATGGAGGAGGGGGAAATATGCGGGACAAGCGTTGTGTCGGACTACGTCACTAAATCAATTGTGCAAGAACTGGTGGCCGAGGGCGGCGTGAGGAATGCAGTGGATACAATAAAGAGGAATCCAGCGATGGTTAAGAGAATGATAATAAGCAAGATAGCTGAACTAAGGGCAACCGATAAACCCCTTGTAATCGTCAATCTGCAGCTATCCCAGGGAAATGGTCAGTGAGTAAATGAGAGTTGCAGTGGCCTATCCGTCTTCCCCATCTATTGCGCAATTATCCACCTCGTTCAAGTTCATTAAGACTGCCCTTGAGAATGAGGGCTTCTTGGTGGATGGGGTCTCAATGAATGGGATACCGCCGCGAGGCGAGGAAACCAATGCTCCCCTTAATTCCTTTGATTACATAATATTCACGCTTCACTATGAACTCGATTATATAAACATGATTAAAATGCTGGCGTACTCCAGGATACCCGCTTCATCGAGCAAGCGGAACGGTTTCCCCACTGTAATAATTGGCGGACCACCAGCACTGGCGAATCCAGAGCCAATAGCTAACTTCGTTGACGTGGTTGCGCTGGGGGATCTCGAGGAATTAATGCCTAGGCTAATTAATGGATTGACGGGTAAATTAGAGGAATTCGAGGAGTTGGGGGGATTCTATGTGCCATCGCTTGGCAAGCATGAGGTTCATAGGGTATACGCCGATCACATAGAGCATTCTCCTCTTTCCCTCATTAAGGTGGATGGTTCCCTCTTCGGCAGCGATGCGTTAGTTGAGGTAATGCGTGGTTGTCCTCATCATTGCTTGTTCTGCATGGAGAGCTATCTCAATATGCCGGTGAGGCTTGGGGATTTATCCTCCCTCTCATATAGGATAAGGGAGAGCGGCTTAGGTCGAGTTGCTTTGGTCGGTTTATCCGTGGGGGATCATCCAGGAATACTGCAATTCATCGATGAATTAACGGAGTCAGGAATATCGCTTAGCTTCCCCTCGCTTAGGGTGGATACCCTTAGCTGCGACCTCATCAAGAGCATCATTAGGTCGGGCCAACGCACTCTAACTATTGCTCCTGAATCATCTTTCCGCCTTAGACGAATGCTTGGTAAGGACTTCTCAAGCGAGGAATTAATCGAGAAGGCCCGATGTGCATTCGATAATGGCATTAATAGAATCAAGATGTACTACATGGTTGGTCTGCCGGGGGAGCAATACGAGGATTTAATGCAGATAAAGCTAGAATTGATTGAGGTATCCAGGCTTGGGTCCACATATGTTTCAGTGAATCCCTGGATACCGAAGCCGCATACACCGCTTCAATGGTTCCCCATGGCTGGCATAGATGAATTAAAGAAGAGAATACGCATAGTGACTAGGGATGCACGTGAATACTCCTTTTATGATCCAATACATGCGACCGTGCAAGCCCTTCTATCTCTGGGCGATAGAGATGTAGCCGCCTTTATACTTGATGCAGCTAGGATAAGTAAGGATCACCTAGATAAGGGTGATTACAGGAGACTACTTGCCCACCACCCTGACCTACTTAATAAGTATGTATATGCGCATCGTAGGCCTGGAGATATACTGCCGTGGAGTCACATTAAGGTTAATAATGAGAAGGCGCTCGAGTCACTATACTGGAAATTCATTAATGAAGCGGGACTCGCCGTAGATGGCAATAATGCATCGACATCAATGGCCGGAACATGAAAAACTTTGCTTCTTTGGATCCCAAGGGAAATAAGTGATTATATAGTATTCCTGGGGGACTTTGCTGGTCATTTTTGAGAATGAGGAGTAGAGTTGGTTCACTCTCATGATAAAACGAACGGCAAACCTCGCCCTTTAGGGCGGGGAGGAGGTCAGACTAAGTGGAGGGAAGTAGCCTTCATAAAGGGCGCTCTTCAGATACCGGCAACTCCTGCTAGTTAGATCAGTCCCATGTGGGTTTCGTTTTTCTATGACTTTTGCACCGTTATTTTCCAGTACTTATCTTCCTTTACGTTATCGATTACTTTATGTCCGTTCTTCTCCGCTACGCTTGGTACCGTGTTGCAGGAGGCTGGATTATCTATCAATATATCTATTATGGCGCCTCTCTCGACTTTTTGCAGCGCCTTGACTGTATATATTTGGGGGTAGGGACATATGAGGCCCCTTAAATCTAATACATATCTCTCTCCCTTCTTAATTAATTGCTGCTCCATGCATGGTCTCGCTAATCGATAGAAATAGGTGCATCGATTACTGCATAAAATGCATAAATTAGTTATTTTGCTATTTCTTTTATTGTCGAACGGCAATGCTTAAAAAACATGAGTAAGTAATGCTCAAATGGCAACCGCATCCTCATCTGAAGCGAGTGTGGAAACGATTAAGATAAAGTTGCCCGAGATAAAGCTGGAGAAGAAGGAGGTNATTTTTAAGATTAAGAGGTATGATCCTGAGAAGGATGGTTTTTATTGGAAGGAGTATAAGTTAACCATAACGAATAGAACCACCATTCTCGATGCATTACTCAGGATTAAGGAGACGCAGGACCCCACATTAGCGGTGAGGTATAGTTGTAGGATGGGTATATGCGGCTCATGCGGAATGGTGATAAACGGCACCCCCAGGCTTGCTTGCGAGACGAAGCCGTATGATCTGGGCACAAGCACAATAACGGTGGAACCATTGAGTAACGTGCCCCCNGTCAAGGACATTGTTACTGACTTCGATAAGTTCTTCAGCAATCATAAATCGGTATCGCCATGGCTTATACGCAAGGATGAGAAAGAGCAATTCGAGGATCTGAAGGAATATTACCCACAAACCGAGGAGGAGCTTGATAATTACCTACAATTCTCTTACTGCATCAAATGCGGCCTATGCTATAGCGCATGCCCCCTGGTGTTTCTCAACAAGGAGTACCTGGGACCCCAAGCCTTGGCTCAAGCATATAGGTGGAGCGCTGATTCCAGGGATCAAGGAGCCGAGTTGAGGTTAAAGCTTGTCGACACGGATAACGGCGTATGGAGTTGTAATTACTCTGGTACCTGCAGTAAGGTGTGTCCCAAGGATGTTGATCCAGCCCTTGCTATAAACATGGTCAAAAAAATGTTATTAACCGGCAGGAAGAGGTGAGGGACATGCAGAAGACCAGGCGTGTTTCTCCTAGGTGGGGGCTCTGGCTTCGTGGATTAGATGAGTGGTTGGTCATTTTTCAGAAAGTAAGTGGATTAGCGTTGGCCCTATACCTAATAGGTCATGTCCTAGCGGTCTCAACGGCCCTCGGCTTTGGCCATAATTTAACGCAGCAGCAGTGGAATGCAATAATATTCGGCGTACTAGAGAAGCCGCATATAGGCGCCGTGTCGGTGGGGGCCCTACTTGAGTACCTAATAGGAATATTGCTTGCTATTCATGGAGCGAACGGATTCAGATTAATATTGATGCAGTGGTTCGGCATTGGGTTACCTAAGCCCTCGAGGCACACATTCCCGCGTGCAACGCCGTCTCCCAATGCAACGGCACAGAGGGTATATAAGTACTCGGTTGCCATAATAACCATCATATTCATAATCCTCGCCACGTATGATGTATTCGGCGCATTATTGGGGTGGTGATGAATGGTGGCTAAATCCACACTAATGAAGTGGCACTACATCACTGGATTAATAATGATAATTGTGGTTGGGATTCACATAGCCTATAGGTGGCCCAGTTACGATGCATCAGTAAGTTGGCCCGCGGTGCAGAGTCAAATAAGCATGGCTTGGTACGATATTGTTCTATTAATAATAGTGTACGCTGCCTCGTATCATGCCATGAATGGGCTCCGCACCATAATGCTTGAATTATTCCATGGAGGCAAGGCATTCACCACATTCGTTGATGTATTGGTCATAGCGCTGGGATTGCTTGTTGTAGTGGTCGGCACATACACGGTAATTAGCTTGATTCCGCTCTGATTTTTAATGCATGATTCCAGAAACAAAATAGAGTTTCCTTATCCTCCGGGGGATTATTCCCGCTCTTCCCTTCTCTTTATTGTTCTCATTCTATCTAGTGTTCTCTCAACTCTCTTTAGGAGAATATCCATGGCGTCCTTCACCGCCTCCACGGCGTCCCAACTCTGCGTCGTCGCCACGTAATTATCAAGCGGATCCTTGAGTCGAGCAATTACTTCATACCTAGTCCTCTTATCATTGTTTCCGGTCGCCTTAGTCCTTATATCTATCTTGAAATCTATTATATCGGTGATTTTAGCTATCTTCTCCAGGTGGTTATTCACTGCGGTCTCTATTATTTGCCTTAAGTATTCATCCTGTATATCGCTTATTCTGGCGGTTATTGGAATGGATACTTTACTTGACTCCACGTATACCCTTAATGCATCGCTTCCCGTTAATACGCCGATAACGGAGTTCCCCCTAGTCACTATTAATCCGTCATGTTTATTCAATTTCTCTATCGCATCAACAAGCGGTTTCGATGCGTCTATGGTAATGGCCTCGCTCATTACTGAGGATACTGGGGATGCAACTATTTTCTCCTCTTCACCAGCTAGATCACCACGCCTTGATCTTCTCGCCGTGGTCACGTAGAATATTTTCTCAATTAAATCTGTTAGCGTAACCATGCCGACCAGCTTTCCCCCATCCATTACCGGCAATAGGCTTATGCCATGCTTAACCATTAACCACCTCGCCGTGGCTATGTTCTCATCCTTGTTAATGGTTATGGGCGGGAACGACATTGCTTTCTCGACGTTTATTTTAGGCAAGGAATTAATTATGAAGTTAATTACATCAATTCGATTAATTACTCCAACCAAGTTATTTCTATCATCGACCACTGGGATCTCCCTGGCCCTCGTCTCATGAAGTTTTATTACTAATTTATCGAGGCTCGCCGTCTCCATTATGGAGAATGGCCTCATCATTGTCGTGGCAACCTTTGAATTTATGGGCACCCTCCTACGCAGTAAATCCCTGTAACTCAATACGCCCACTAATTTATCGTTTTCATTAACCACGGGAGCTATGAAGATCCTTTCGCTCTTCATGCTGTTAATTATGGAGGATAACCTATCATTGAGCTTAGCGACCACTTTAGGCTTCCGCATTAAGTCATGCACAGAAGACATAGTATCATTATCGTTTCAAGCCTATTTAAATTTTAAACCGGCCCGCTTCACTGCTCATGTAACTCAATGCTGCTCGCTCTATTTATCTTCAGCGGCCACCAATTCCACTTGCCCAGCACCATTAATATGGCCGGAACAAGGACCGGCCTCAGTAGGAGGGCGTCCATGGCTACGGCAATAGCAACGGCGAATCCTATTTCCTTTAAAATGAATAATCTTGAAACTGCTAAGCCGGCGAAGGCAGTTGCAAGCACCATAGCCGCGCCGCTAACTATGGGCCCCGTGGCCTCTATAGACCTAATTATAGCTTCCTTATCGCTTGCGCCCCTTATTACCTCCTCACGAACCCTGGAAATAATGAATATATCATAATCCGTCCCCACGCTCATCAATAGGGAGTACAGGATTATGGGCAGTAAGTAATATGTTGGTATCCCCATCATTACCTGAAAAACAAGCACAGTCAATGCCATAGCCCAACTCATGCTCATCAATACGGTAACGATGAGTCTAATCGGTATTAATGCTGACCTCAACGTAATGAATAGCATTATCATAACCAATGCAACCACTATATAGGCAATAACATGATAAAACTGTTCCTCAAAGGCTTGAACTCCATAATACTTATAGCCTGGGTCTCCCCCTATTAGCACCGTGACGCCGTATCGGGTTGACACAGCGCTGGCAATAGAGCTTAACTCTCCATATACCCCTATTAATTTATCTGAAAACACATCATACTTAACTGGAAACTCCAACAACATGATTGAGGAGGAGTTCCGTATGAGGGTAATGTTGCCTATGGCCTTTATCCCGGCCATTTGCGTAATTAATTNCTCGTAGGCAGCATGGTTGCTAGGCTTCATCAATATGTAGCCAGTTGATTGAAGGAAGTTCGGGAATCTCTCCTGCATTATATGAAGGCCAATGACTGGATTGCTGCTGGGCATCATATATACTGGATTAGATGTCACAACCATGAACCTAGCGATTATCAGGAGCGAAATCAACGTGACGAGGGCGAAAATGGCTATGATGGTCTTCGGTCGCTCCACTGATATACGCGTTAACTTAATGAGCAGCTTAGTGCTTAATTCACGAGTATTGGATTTAAGTCCCATTGGCCATAGTATTCGATCACCCATGATGCTTATCACGTCGATGAGGGCTAGGATAACCGTGAATAAGACAAGCGCCACCGACACTATATAGGCTAGTCCTATTACTTGGATATATTGATAAGTGGAGAACATGTAGGAACCAAGTCCAACAGCGACGACGCTTCCCGATGATAATATGGTGGGCACCGTAATTCTCTTAACAATCATTAATGCCTCCTCTCTTCCCCTCCCTCTCCTCCTCTCCTCCAGGTACCTACCTATTATTAATAAGCTGTAATCAACCCCTATGCCTAGTATTATAGGGGAAGTCAAGTAAACGGTCAAGTAATAAACGGAGAGCCCTGACTTTGAAAGCAAATATATGGAGCCCAGCGATGCGGCATCTGCTGCGCCAAGCATTGCAAGCACTATTAATGGACCCATAATTGTTCCAAGCACGAATAGTAGCATGGAGAGCACCGCGGTTCCCGTTACCTTATCAATGGTTGGGACATCGTTCTCAACCATGCTTATCAATTGTGAATTTATCAGTGATGGACTAAAGACGAATATAGACTCATTACGGGGAAGAGGTACTTGTATTGTTGAGTTCACCAGTATCAATGCGTAGCTGCCATTCACTAATCCAGTCTTTATGGAGAGGGGGGATGGCGGTGGATTCACGCTGATTATTAGGCTACTTATGCTGCTGTTCAGGCTAGCCTCAATGCTCGATATATTGCTGGCACACGCTATTTGAGGCAGTAAAGGCCTAATTATGGCTGGAGTGGAGTTAACATATAGGCTCGCCACGGCTAGGCGTATTCTATATAGGGAAGAGGGACCGGCCGCTATGGCTAAGGCTAAAGTCGAGTTCGGCCTAGAAAATACTAAGGAGTAATTCTCTTTAAGGCTCTGCATTACTAGATCATAACCAGCGGTAAACGCATCGCTTAGTGTGCCTGGAGCCAGTTCCTGAACTGTGTAACCGTGGAGGGCCTCGGCAATTCCGTAGCCATAGAGTTTCATGAGCCTCGAGTAATTAGTTGATGCATTAATTGAATTAATGGTTGCGATAGCTACTTGGGATGCATTAGCATTAGGTCCTGCCGCCTCTAGGTGTTTCGCGAGAGCGGAGTTATAGATCAATACATACCTGCTAATAGCGTGCTCTGCTTGCTTGAGTTGACTTAATTGAGCATAATACTCCGTATTCAACTTAATTAATTCGCTGCATGTGGAATTCATTTGGGACCATGCACGTATTAACTCCATGGTGGCATTGCTCTCCTCATCGTGAATATATTTGCTGATTGTTTCATTGTATTGCGGGAGTACGTCATCCCTATACAGAGTCAATTGATCCAGGTGAGGCTCTCTTATGCTGGCATCAAGCTGAGCCAACTCATTTAAATTAGTTGAATTCAGTATTATCGCCGTGTATTGAGATTGATTAGCGGTTAGATAGTGACTAATTATCACTGGAGGCANGTTGTTGGGAAGTAATTGCGAATCATTATATATCAGCACACCAAATACCCTAGGCGCTAGTACACTGAGCGACGCAATCAAGGCGATCCAAACTATTAACCATTTCCCCTTTATGATGTAATCACGCATTATTAACCAGTTAAAAAACCTTCCACCCAATCCCCAATCTAGGCGCAAGAGCCTAAGGATTAACAGTCACTCGTGTCTACCTACCCAGGTGAGGATAGGCTTCACTCACCATAAAAAAAGGGAAAAATGAGAAACCCTAACTTTTGCCTCCATGGGGATCCACTCATCATTAAGGAAAACATAAGCGGTGCTTGATTCTGGCGAACCTAGCTCTTGCTGACGTGTCTTTGGTTGGGAAGGATTGAGGGCTTACCCTTGGGCATGGCTTGTATCCAGCGTTAATGTTAAGTATGTGGCTAAGCTATGGATGGTTATGGAGGTGTTTTCATTCGATATAGATGGAACCCTTGTCAATTCATACAAGCGATTAATTGCATGCACCAAGAATGATGCTGTTGATTGGGAATGCTTTCTGGATTGTAATAAGCTATATATGGATGAACCCATTGAGTCAAATATATCATTGATGAATAGGCTAATAATGAGTGATGCCGCCGTCATACTGGTTACAGGTAGGCCTAAGCGAATGAGGGGCTGCACCTTAGCTCAATTAAGGGGCTTTGGGGCATTAGTTGATGATGTGTTATCGTTAATAATGAGGGATGATGATGATCATAGGCCGGATCCCCCCTATAAGGTTGATGCGTTAAGCAGCGTGAGGCATCTAGGNGACTTGATTCACTGTGATGATAATGTGGATACGGTTAATGCACTAATTAGGAACGGATTCAGGGCGGTGACTGCAGATGCATGCGGTTCACTTTATGCATCAATGCGGCCACATAATAAAATGAACGACAAGCCTCGCCCTTCAGGGCGGGGAGGAGGGCAGAATGAGAGTTCTAATTCATAAGAGATAATTTACAAGCTAACACAAATAAATGAGCGAGAAAGCTCCGAGGCTTCAATGGGGAGAGTATGTCAGTTAATGTATACGTGCGTCTTTCTTAGTTATATATGGCAAAAATAGTATTATGTTGGTGGAGAAGCGGTTACCATTGATCCAGGATGCTTCTAATGGCTTGAATTGAATGTATGGGTTAGCGTTTATAAATGTCCTCTCCACAGCGATATAGATGAATGGAGGCAATGATGTATTCGATGAATTGGTTCAGTTATTGTCAGCCAATGCGCTCCCCCTCGCGCTAATAATAGTGCTTAGCCTTTTAATAGGCATATTCTCGCAGCTCCTTCATGTTACTCAATACATCTATGCCTCTCTTCCCCTTCTCTTCATTGGGTTAATAATCTATGTGCTGCTTGTCCCAGTGCTTCGCATATATGTTCAAGAGAAGCTTATTACGTGTCATCATGCAAATATATTGCTTGCAGCTGTTCTGGGCCTCATAGAATTCATTGTTGCAGGGGCAGAGTTTTATCAGTCGCCATATATGGAATTATCATCGCTGGCCGTTATAGTTATCTTAATGTTCGCGATATATAGGAAGGCAGTTGTGGACTCCAGTTGCATGACTGCTCCAGCGATAATAATTAAGGTAATGCCAGAAGGCGGAGTCACCTCTGAGAAGAAGATACAGGTAAGGTATCCAATAACCATTGGGGGACCGGGCTCCACCGTAGTGGTTCCTGTCAGTGATGAGTGGATCAAGATAGTGCCCCGCGGTGGTTTACTCATAATTACGNCTAAGGGAGGGAAAATGGAGGTGGAGGGCTCCCTCACCGATATGACAGGCGAGGTTCAATTGATAAATAGCGTAACCATATGGCTAGGTCGAACTAAAATAATAATTAGAAAGACATGAAACCGCTATGCTTGGAGAGCATTGAGGAGCAAATACCATTAATTGGGAACTCTAGGCTTTCCGCGCATTGATAAAACGAACGGCAACCCTCGCCCCTTTAGGTTGGGGTGAAGCTTAGAAATCTCTGGGAATGGGGTTCTTGGCCGGTCAATTTTTAGGGAATGGGGAGTGGGGGCCGACGTACCCCCCACAATACCGGCTCGGGAGGGGAACGAGTAGCGTCCATTAATGGGGCGTAACCCTCTAGACCTCGGGGAACCCTCGCCCTCAAGGCGGGGAGGAGGTCAGAGTTGCTTCCTTCCCTTCGCTTGTTCTTTCGATTCGCTTAAAAATCCCTCCTCGGCTTACCCTAAATATGAAGATAGTGTTGGTTGCGGTTCCCGGCGCCGGCAAATCAACAACGCTCAATATGGTTAAGGAAAAAATGCCGGATGTGGCTGTGGTTAATTATGGGGATGTAATGCTGGACATAGCCAAGCGAATGTATGGAATAACCCATAGGGATGAGATGAGGAGAAAAATACCTGTTGATGAGTATAGAAAGGTTCAAGAAATGGCTGCAGAGGAAATCGCGAAAATGAGCGGCGACGTTTTAATAGATACTCATGCATCCATACAAGTCCAGGGAGGTTATTATCCAGGCCTCCCGGATAGGATAATGGCTAAATTAAGGCCCGACGCCATTGTTCTGCTCGAGTTCAGTCCTAAGGATATAAGTCAAAGGAGGAGCAAGGACGAGAGCCTAAGGGCTAGGGAAGCCGAGGGAGAGAACGAGATAGAGATGCATCAATTGGCAAATAGGTACTATGCATTCGCCGCGGCTAATGCTGGTGAGTGCAGCGTATACATACTGGATTACAGGAATAAGCCTCAAACAAGGCCATTTGAGCATGCCGAGGCATCCGCTAACTTCATAATAAACCTGATAAATACTAATAGAAAACTCCATTAAAACTAGGGGAGGTGGGTCCCTAAATATAAAAAACAATTCACGATATTCATGCGCTTAACTCAATGGTGTACCTCATTCCCATGTACTCGCTGTTCAGCACTATTCGTAACTCCTCTGGATCACATGCCTCCTGAATTGCCTTCATTAATTCATTTATTAAATCCTCGTGATAGATCGATCTANCCCTAAACGAGTCAAGGTACTCCCTAAGGGACTTGAGCTCTATGTATTGACAACCCTCCGGATCCTCGCAATTAGGCTTATACTCTATTGTTACAGAGTAATTATCTATGGTATTAGTGACCGGGCATATCGCTATCATTTTGGTATTTATGGTAACCCTATCGGTTAACCTAGCCTTTATGCAATTCATAAAACCCCAATAAATAAACGGATTTTAACATTAGTGGGAACTAAGGAAGTAAGAGGTACTTCCTACTATCCTCCTCACCGCCCTAAATGAGAGTTCCCCGAGGCCTTAGGGGATTATACCTTACAAGAGTATTCCCCAGGATTGCAGGTATGAGTCGGCCCGCTTTTCTTATATTCAGGGTTAACTGGATCCGTGATGGATAATGTTTAAAAATGGTCGTTGCATTTCTGTGTTTGGGACCCGTAGCTCAGCATGGAATCAGAGCGGCGGCCTCCTAAGCCGTAGGTCGTGGGTTCAAATCCCACCGGG
>LOBW01000011.1 GCA_001516585.1 Thermocladium sp. ECH_B | reverse complement strand
GTCCATTTTCTCATCCCCACTGATGATCAAGAACAATACCTTCGCCATGAATCGCATCAATGGCTTTGCCTTTTTTATACTTTATCCGGGTATTCAATGATTTTCCAACCCATGGCTCCATTATGCGCCTCAAGCCTTAGCGCTGCATTAACATAGAATTAACATAAGTTTATTAAGAGACCCCTCATGAAGATTTGCGATAGGTGTGAACAGGAATATAACTATAGGCGTGGTCGCCGTGATTGTGGTGGCCATAGCCCTGGTAGGCATCATATACTATATGATCCATACAAGCAAGGCAGTGGCCAATGCTGCGCCAAGGTACTCGGATTTACTGGGCAAATTTAATTCTTCATCATTCAACGCCACGTATATCTTCCACGTGAGGACCATGTTAATTGAGAATAATACGGTTGTGGCCAATCAATCCACCATAATGAACGTAGCATACAGCCAAGTCGGGCATTCCTCATTCACTATATCGATAACCCAAAACGGCAATACGACCAAGGAAACCGCAACTCAAATAAACGCGAGTTATTATAAGGTATGCGTTACGTATAGCAATGGAACCAGCACCTGCAACACTGAACCCAGCACCAGCATATCCTCACCAATATATGGTGTACTTGCCGTGCTTAATATAACTCAATACAACTACACAAGATCGATAACGGTGCTAGGCAACAATGCCTACTGCTACTCTAACTCGCTTAACACAACCGCGCCTAGCATATATGGATTAGAGGCAATAGCTGCAAGCGATTTGAACTGCCTATACCTAAGCGGCGTGCCGGCCTACGCATCATTTAACTTAACTGAGGCATTGTATCCCCAGGGTTCAACTGTTCCCTTCGCGCTTCAATCAAGCTCGGTAACTGCTACCCTTACTGGAACTGGATAATTGATTGATTGTTGTGGATGTTAAAATTTGGAATTAATTTTGTGAAGGATTAATGTCCCATTTATTCACTGGATCTATTTATGATTGTCTTCGTGAACCTCTCTGGCCTTAATCGACCTATCAAGTAATCGAATGCCTTCCATGGAAGGGAGTGACCGCCGCATGTATATACATCAATTGTTGCATAGGAGTGGTCGGGCCACGTGTGGATAGCTATGTGGCTCTCAAGAACCAGAGCAATAACCGAANCTCCGCCTTTATCCCCGCCTCCGAATCGCCATGATCTAACCTCGGCGAGATGCATGTTTGCTACATTTGCTGCTTCTATTACAAGGGATCGCAAGTATTTTTCGTCTTGCAATGCATTAGGGTCTACTCCCCAAATCTCGCCGAACACATGCCACCCTATTACGCCTTCATTGATTGTATTTCTCGGTTCCATGTACGTTTCTTGTTGGGACATCTCTGCTTATGCCCGTTAAACGGTTCCCAGATTAGTTTTTAAATCTAACCCCGACTCAATACAGGAAATATTGAGAAGCAAGGACCCACTTCACTGAAAATATCAATAATAAATATCTGACCTCCTCCCCGCCCTAAAGGGTTGGGGGTTCCCGCCCCTTAATCCCCTTTCTGTAAAGCTAAAGGGAATCCCTGCTAAAATAGTTGAATCTAAGTAATGCAGCAATGCCGCCAAGCCCCGTTAATCTCTTGCTTGCCTCCGAATCGCTTGGAATTATGGTTACGGTTCCCCCAGACCTAATACAGGAAAGCACTACTTCCTGAAGACTGCCAGCATTCTCCTTAAAGAACAATTCATCCATGAGCAGTCTATCAATTGCACCCTGCTCAGCGGCCTCCTTAACTTCCTTTAAGCCTATCGCCACATCGCCTGAGCCCCTGGATAATCGCCTCATCACCTCATCCAGCCATCGACTGCCTAATTCTATGCCTAAGTCGCTCAATACGTCAAGCCTCTGAACCTCGTATATCCCAACTAAGCCACCCTCATTCACAGCAATGTATCTAATCGATGCGGGACCAAGATTCACGGCCTTCTTAACATCGTCAAGCAGCATAGATGGAGCGGCTAAAACCACCAGCGTTGGCTTAACTTGACCCATATACCTACTCAAGTTATTTGTTACTTCGCGGAAGTAGGATGATAATTCGTAGGAGCCCATCCTCTTTGAGGGGGGAGACCTATTACTCATGGTGCCCAATACCTTTATGCCCACCCTCGACGCAACTGCGAATGCGGTTTCCTCAATAGATATCGACGCTATAAGCACCCTAATGTTCCCGCTGAATGCCTTGATCAATGCATCCAGGAACTCTTTATCTATCCTCTTCGTGAATCTAATTGTTTGACCCTTTAACACATCAATGCTGTGATGACTACCGCCAGCTCCCTCTAGCCACTCGGGGTAATCAATTATGACTCCCCGTATCCTCAATCCTTCCCTGAACTCATGATACTCCACATCAATCACCCGTATCCCCAGGTACACTCTCTCCCTCTCGCCTCTCTCGCCCTCCCTGCCCCGAACTTCCCTGGCTGTCCATGAGTAAATTATATCGCCCCTATTGATGACTAGGTACAAAATGAATAGATCCTCATCGTGCTCCGGAGTTAAGTCCACATAATCCTTGCCATACTCAATCTTCATGTAATGCCCAGAGAAACCGAGGAATCCCCCCATTAATATAGCAACCGCAGGCCCTAAACAAGAAGAAAAAGGATGGCGAGGCACTGAATGTCCAGTGAAGCAGGGAGCGTTTTCTCGATCTTCCTCATTTATTGATGCAGGATCGCCGCCAAATGATTAGGTTAAATATGTCCAGGATCAGTTTAAGAACTAGCACTGCGGTCATATTGCTCACATCATTGGGTGGGGAGTACTCCATTATGTCGACGGCGACTAATCTATCCCCAACTGCATCTATGACGGACCTAACAACCGAGTAAACATCTGGATAAGTTAAGCCGCCGGACTCTGGATTACCCACTCCCGGCGCTATGGATGGATCAAAGGCATCCACATCTATCGATAAGTGAATTGGTCCAGCTGTTCCCCTCAGCCTCTCCTCGATCGAATTAACCAGCATGGCACGGGGCAACTTAGCTACCTCAAATGACGTGAAGCCAAGGCCATTTATGCTATTTAGGAACCTCAACTCATCATCATCGAAACCCCTGAANCCCACATTGATATAGCTTGGCCTTAACTCCTCGTTTATGATTCTCGCAAATGTAGCGTGAGACAAAGCCTGCCCAGCCCATTCCTTTCGTAGATCTAGGTGAGCATCTATTTGGACGAATGCCCCAAGCCTACCAAAAGTCTTACCTATGGCCCTCGCCACGCCAAGCGAGACAGTGTGCTCACCGCCTATGGTGGCTATGAATCCCCAGCGACGCAATGCATCCTCAGCAGCCTTCTCAATTATCGATAAATTAAACTCGGGAGCGCCTTGAGACAAAGATAAATCGCCCACATCGCAGACATACTTGGGCACTTGTATCCCGAGATACTGCGTGGGCGTTGCCTCTATATATTTACTGACCCGCCTCAATTCCTCTGGAGCGAATCGCGTGCCTGGCCTATAGGATAAAGTGTCCTCCATTGGCGCACCAAGCACGTGAAGAGAGGCGGGGCCACAGCCACCATTAAATAGCTTGGAGTTGCTATACGCATATAGATCCAAAGCCATGAAGAGCACCATCACGGGCAATTTATAAATTATTTTTCACAAGTCATTAAGAAGTGAGCTNCCCCGCCATAAATGGCGAGGTTTCCCCCATGTGTATAAATGAGGGGCTTGCCTCAAGGATGTGTGGAAACCATTGGTGCCTGTATTCGCCGGGAAACCAAGTGAAGGAGCGGGTTTCACGCATGTCTTTTATTCCTGAAACCGCATACCTATATCGAGGAGAAATGAGGAAATCCATGATAATAATAACGGGGATAATTGCGGCACTAGCGGTGGCCGCGATATATCTAGCCATAAATAATTGGTGGGGCTGGTGGGGGTATGGACCAATGATGGGGTGGGGATACTTCGGGGCCCCTGCTCATCCACCGTACATGGGAGCACCTTATGGCGTAGGTAATGCGCCGTATGGCATGATGGGGTGGGGAACATATGGGTATCCAATGAGTGGCGCAGCGGGGTACGGGTATCCGAGTGCTTACTCGCTGAGGGAGTATACAATTAATGAATCAATGCAACTAATGTCGCTGGAGCCGAGCAATGCCAAGATATTTAGAGGCAATGATACAATAGTATTCTATTCGGACAATGTTACTCTAATAGTTATAGCAATGATGGGCAACGATGCTGAGAAAATGACTGGAACCACGGCCCCTGCTTACTCTCATGGTGATGTATTCGTAATATATGGCTTAATTAATCCGACAATAATAGTTCCAGCCGATGCTGTTCTTCATGTGGTCTTCATTAATCTAGACGATGATATGTACCACAACTTCATAATAACCGAGGCGCCGCCTCCATATCCATTCAATGTGATGCCGTATGCAATGAGGGGAACCGAGATGGGGCCCGCCATGATGGCGGCAGCATCGTGGTTGCCGCCGGCGAATTACGGTGAGGGATATGCTTATGGTTATGCCTATAGCGTTGTGCTAGGGTACCCTGGGGTTTATTGGTATATCTGCACATATCCAGGGCACGCGGAGGAGGGCATGTATGGAGAGATAGTGGTTAATGCAATTGGGGGGAGGTGAGGGGGATGTGCATGATGCATGGAATGAACCATGCAAGTGACGATCATGAGCATGATGATTTGAAGCATGAAGTGGAGCTACTTAAGTTGCGGGTGGAGAAGCTTGAGTCGGAGATCAATTTACTTAAGCGATTAATTGAGGTTCAAGGTGAGGAGAAGCATGTTCATTAGTTTCATATTAATATTGCTATCCATGATTTCGTGGATGGGCATGATGTGGTGGGGATGGGGGCCCTGGGGATATTGGGGACCGGGGCCAATGTTCCTTTTCGGAGCATTATGGCTGATCTTCTCCCTTCTCATCATAGCACTAATGATAATATTCGTGGCCTGGGCGCTTAAGCGCATGGGCATAATTAAGTGACCATTTAACTGGCGCCCTTCTTCTCATTATTGCCACGTATCTTTACGACGTTTCTTCCCTTCACCTTAACCACCTCCACTAATCCCTTCTCCTCAAGTCTCTTAATTATCCTCCACGACTTAACCTTACTCATGGCTAGATCCCGCGCAACTTTGTATTGAAAAGCCTCCCCGCCGGACTTCTCCAGGTACTCCATGACTCTCCTCTCTTGCTCTGGAAGAAGCCTCAATACCGAATCATCAATTGCCTCATGCCGAGCCTGACTAGGAATGGGCTGCCTAGCGGCTAGTAGCGATGAAATAATGATCACTATGCCTACTATTAGGAAAATGATTGGAACCACTAAACCATAGGAGGCAGGGATACCGCGCATCATGCCCATGTATCCACCCATATACTTAACCATGTATATGAAACCAATCATCGACACAACAGATATCACCACTAAGAGGACGCCCATCATCAATAGTGCAATTGCCAACAAAGTGAAGTGGCTAGCCATAATGATTTAAAGCTATTCACGAGGATTTATAACTTAGCTGCCTATGAGAATATAATATAGGGGCTTCATCCTTTAGGCGTATTTATGTTACTTGCTGGGCTTAGTTAGGTTTTTATAACTGTAGTTATAATGGGTTAATCATGCTGCCATCGATAAGCCGACGCGAATTATCATATCTACTCGTGATAATTAATCTCAATAATAATGGGGATAAAGTCACCATAAGCAAGGTAGCCAAGAATATGGGTGTATCGCCCCCAAGCGCCTATGAGGAGATAAATCACTTGGAGAAGAAGAACCTAGTGGAGAAGGACATTAATGATATTAAGGTAACCGAGAAGGGACGAAGAGCGGTTACGCTTCTCTTAAGCTCTCATAGGATAATAGAGACTTGGTTAAAGAACCTCGGGTTTACCGACGAAGAGGCATGTGATTTAGCGTCGCAATTCGATGAGTATGTGCCGATACAAGTCATAGATAAATTATTTGAGAACTTAGGTAAACCAAGCAAATGCCCCCATGGCTTACCCATAGAGTCCCCAAACCAAAGTTAGGCATTTACGTGAATCCCCATGAGCCGCCACTAAGGGAAGGGCTAATGTATTTGTTTAATCGCCGATTTTCTCTTCCTTCCCATGCCTTACTATCCTTATCCTGGTGTCGAGCGGTATATGGAGCCCGGCATCCTCAAGAAATGCGTAGAGCTCATCATCCCTAATTGATTGAATCTGGCCCTCCGCCTTCTTTTCAACCAAGTACCTAAATAATTGAATGGCTGCATTTCCATAAAGATTAATCGCCTTATCGATTATCTCGCCCCCTCTTTCTCCAACAATCATTCCCCTCACCGTGGCTACTACCTCCTCATCGCTTAAGTTCTTCTTTTGTAATTGACCCATGGATTGATTGGCCTTCATGAGTTCCATCATTTTCTTTAATTTAAGCAATCGTAACTCATCATCCATAACCCCAACTATAATTAATTACATAAAAGGCTTTCGCAATTATTCAATTAATAAAAAGAAATCAACATAATAAGGAAAAGGCATGAATCAACACTAGTTCATTGGGTCTTGCTTGCCGCTCATCGATTTTTAAATAATTAATTAAATAACAATCAATGACCCGAAAAAGCATCAAATCAATACTTAGGGGCAATTGGACCCATGACGGGGCCGGAGTCAAATTATATAGAGTATTCGGCAGTCCTAACCTAGCACATATAATGGATCCCTTCCTGCTCCTCGATAGCTTTGGTTCACGAGACCCAAGCGAGTACTTAATGGGGTTTCCATGGCATCCACATAGAGGAATAGAGACGGTTACATACTTGCTTAAGGGGGAGATCCATCATAGGGATAGCACTGGAGTCAAGGGAGTGCTTGGCGAAGGAGATATTCAATGGATGACCGCTGGAAGCGGTATTTTCCATGAGGAAATGCCTAAGCCGGGGAAAAGAGTGAATGGAATTAATGATGCTGAGGTTAAGGGTTTCCAGTTATGGATCAATCTTCCTAGATCAAGCAAGATGAGTAAACCAAAGTATAGAAACATAACTAGTCGCAGTGTACCCAGGGTGAGACTCAATGATGGGGGAGAAGTAATTCTAGTCGCAGGTAGCGTTAGGGTCCCAGGCTATGGTGTAGTCAATGGACCGGTAAGCGATCTAGCAACGCCAATTCATTATATGGATGTATCAATGCCAAGTGAGTCGGAATTTAATTATGAGGTAAATGATGGCTACACTGCTCTGCTCTATGTAATGAGGGGTTCCATATTGCTGGGCGAGGAATCCGCAGCATCAGGTCAGTTAGCTGTATATTCACGTGAGGGCAGCCTCATAAAGATAATCACAGGCAGTGAACCTGCTAGGTTCCTCTTACTGGCCGGTAGACCAATTGGGGAACCAGTGGCTTGGTACGGTCCAATAGTTATGAATACGGAGGAGGAGCTTGAGAAGGCATTTAGCGAACTAAGTAATGGCACATTCATTAAGCAGGAACCAGATGTGGATGTATGAAGCGCCGCATACCCTTCGCATTTTTCATGAACCTCATAATTTTATCATGATCCAGGAAAGGATGGGGATCTAGCTCTGCCGATCCCCCGGTGGGGAATGATTGAGCCATGAATGGTTCTCCAAGGGGGTCAAAAAACCCTCGCCCTTCAGGGCGAGGAGAAAGTCAGCTCTGCTACCTCCTTTCATGCTCTCTGACTTAGCCTTAAAAAGATAATTCACTGTTTTGCCGTAACCAAAGCCACTGGCTGGAGTAATTATATGGAAAAATAGCGGCTTTTCCTCCGCAGTATAAGGAGGCACCTCGCCTAGTGACGGGTAACCACACTGCGGGTAATATAGTGAATTCAGCAATGTACCCGTGACCGGCCTAAGGATGGCTATGCCGGTAATGGCGCTTGATGAGTTGGGACCATAGATGGCGGCAACCAAGGCGTAGGCGCCGGGTCCTAGGGTTACGTTTAGCCACGTTGGGCCATTGCCGGTCACGCACTTTATGTATCCGTAATTGTCCCTAGGGATGAAGCCCTTATTCATTGCCCCGAACAAGAGCGACTCGCTTGCCGCGATTGGGGCTACACACACATACGTGGAGGGCCTTAAATAATACTCGCTGGTCACGTAGTAGGTACCATTTATTACGAACTCTGTCATTACGCTATTCGATCCACCGCCGAGGGGCACCTCATTGCCCTGCGGAGCAAAGGGGGTGAACCCGATGCGCTGAGGCAGCGATGGCTTGCAGGGAGTAAAGCCGAGGAGTCGTGCAACTCCGGCTGCATAATACATTTATTCCATAAACGATCAATCCCATCACGATTAAAATGCCGAATAGCAGCGCCAAGAAGATGCCAAGCTCGATTTTGATTATGCGAGGCATATAGTTCACTAGCAGTGCCCTATGTATTTAAACGCATATGCAGGCCCTTGGCCGCCGGCATATGATATATTCCACACATAGCCTTGAGGTAAGTGATAAGTCCATGAGTTCGTCGTTGATCCTTGTATTTCAACGGATCCGCTGCTTTCATAGCCATTTATGGAAACACCGACGCCAGCAATCAATAACGTGTATGATGATTGCGATATAGTGAGTGTTGCGGGGCTAGCGCACGTACCATAATTCGCCACTAGATTGCCGCTAAAGTCGTTACTAAATTTTATTGAGTAGTAACCATAGTACACTTGGCTTGGTTCATCGGCGTCAGAAGCTGTGCCATTAGGTAATATGACCCCCTCCCCGCCCTGAAGGGCGAGGTTTGCCGTTGATTACCAAATTATTTTGCTTTTATGCCACCAAATCAACTAAATAATCCAAATTATTATCAATACGGTGTGTTTTGGTTATATAATTGGTTCCAGGCAGAAAATAATACCAATAACATGAATATATTCTTCTTAATGAATGGAAATATATTCAATTATTCTCTTGCTTTAGAACAATACATGTTAGGAAAGACTTGTTGGTTTTTTGGTTGGGATTGTTCCCCATATTATGCATATGCAACACTACCAAAGCCACCTGGAAGAATTTATTGTTCTATTACAGGAGAATGTGAACCTTTATTCGCACAATCATACATAAATGCATATAATACGGCGTTTAATCAACCTGCAAATCCTCAAGAAGCTTTGTATAAGTATGGTCTATTTTTATCTAGTGAAGTAAATAGTAATTTTATACCTGGAACATTTGGATTTCGTGAATATACCCTTGGTGAAGAAGCTATCGGTGCAAGTATTACGCAATCTAATATTATTATACGTATACATCACTTACAAGACGAATTAGATTTATATTATGGTCGGCCTTATTTGTTTGTTTCAGCTGGTTCTGGGGCTGGTTCTGGTTTTATGTATTTAGATTGGATTATAGTAACATATGGAGTTCCTTATGTTATGAGTGTATCTTAAAAATCTAGTGTTAAAAAATTAGCTGGAAGGATTATATGTATGTTGCGGAGTAGTAAAGTTAAAGAGGGCTGAACCAGAAGGAAAACCTCCATATGGAATTATAGTTCTATTGGGTAATACTAATACATTACCTCCAGCAAAGGGTGAATATTCTCCATATACCATTGTTTGGTATGCTACTGTTCCTGTTGTGTTTGTCCATTGGAATACTGGAGAGTTTCCTGGTAGTCCTGCTGCGTATGTTCCTGGTGTATTCATTGCTACTACAAAGTTGGGTACCCATCTTTGTTAAGTATCGAATACTCCAATGTTTGCTGGGTTTATTTTATCTGCTTCTATCACAGTATATGTTTGTCCATTTATTGTTACTTGTTGAACTGGTACTTGACCCTTAACCACATATACATCCTGTAAGTTTACATATGGTTGATTATTCACTGGATCAGTTTGTCCAACAAATTGATCATTCAATTGATTTATTGCATTATGGTTTTGGATTATTGTGCTTGCATATGGGCCGTTCCAAATAACATTCTGAATAGTAGTTCCATTGCTCAATATTAAATCACCGGTGGGATCAGTATTTCCATTATAATTTATCGTATTCTGTGGCACAAATGCTTCATATCCATTGGGTGAACCCAACTGCGCTGGCGCCTCATGCGCAGTGTGCAGCATGAGGAAGGCAACAACGGCGAGGGCAATAATGACGCCAACACCGATTAAGTACCAACCCAGCTTCACTCCACACCCCCGAAAAACCCACTCACATTAGCCTTTAAGCTTTGCCACTGGGTAGGCGCGGTTTGGTTAGTTTAGGCTAAGCCTACCCATCATCCCGCTCCCAGTGCGATCGCCATAGTGAGCAATAGCCAAGAGCATTGCGAGTAAAGAGCCCCATACCGCCCCTTCATGAATGGCTCCAATGAATGGAATAATCAGTAAGCCCCGTACCGTGGCGCCCGTGTTGGGAAGCAGTTTGCTCAAGTCCTCAATTCCTCAATTGGCGTCATTAGGCGATTGCTAATGTCCTCCATGCCCATAATCCCCCCAATCAAACGGCTCCCCCCACCCACCCCACTCACTAAGCGCCTCACTGAGCCTCGAGCGGAGGCGTGCAACCATCCCCAAGCCACAAGCCCATCCCCACAACCCTAATCATCCTGAGCGCCGGCCATAATCGCTCCGCGTTGCATGGAGTGGGTACTTAAACTCACCAATCCTTGGGTGGCTACTGCGCCCCAATAAACCAGTAATCGGCTCACATAAGCTTCATTGTTAAGGTTCCTCGGCCTCCCGCTTACCATGCTTAACTAGGTAGGGCTTTTAATGGCCTTCAAGCAATGTGCTTTTAGGTTGGTTGCGCGCCTAGCGGTTAGCGCCTAGGCGCTGGTTAGCGGTGGTGGTATTCATGGTGGTTCATGTTGTTCATGGTTGGGGGAATTAGGTTAGGAGTCCTATTCTTTTTGGTGCGGGGGGTGGGACTTGAACCCACGCAGGCCTACGCCAACGGATCTTGAGTCCGCCCCCTTTGACCATGCTCGGGCACCCCCGCTCCATGTTTCGCCTAGCGTGAGGTATTTTTAAAGAATTCTCCATCTTAAAAATAACATGAGACTTTGGTCATTACATCCAAAATATTTAGATAAACCAGGTCTTTTGGGTTTATGGAGAGAAAGTTTATTAGCTCAAAAAGTATTGCTAGGAAAAACAAAAGGATATAAAAATCATCCTCAATTAATAAGATTTAAGAGAGCAAGTGATCCAATATTATATATAGGAACATATTTATATTATGTTTATTTAGAAGGAAAAGGGAGGGGGTATAATTTTAATAAAGATAAAATAATCAATTATGATTTAAAATTAAAGATGCCAGTAACAATTGGTCAGGTAAATTTTGAATTTCAACATTTACTTGAAAAACTTAAAGTAAGAGACAAGAAAAAATATGAAGAAATAAAAGATGAAAAAATAATCGAACCAAATCCAATATTTTATATCGTTGATGGAGATATTGAAGAATGGGAAAAAGATAAAAAAGTTTTAAATAAAAAGAAAAAATAAATTTCTAATTATAGATTTTCTGCGAGCTAATAATTAATTCCTCTGAATTCTTGGAAAACAATAACTGACCTCCTCCCCGCCCTGAAGGGCGAGGCTTTTCGCCCCCTTAACCCCCATTTTGGTAAGAATGGTAAGTCTCTCATTAAGGATTTTGGAAGTGGATGCTTCTTTTGGATTGGGTTAGGCATCGTGAGGTAATGGAACGGTAACGCCCATTTATTGGCCTTAGCCTTTAATGTCGTCAATTGTTTTCCAAGTTCCTCGAACTATTGGGGGTAGAGAACCGTGTTGCTTTATCCACTTCTTTAGGAAGTCAATCGTTCTGGGATCGCTGGGGTACCCGCTTCCGAAGTCTCCATACTCACGCCTTAATTTAGCTATTTCATTATCCCTAGTTACCTTAGCTATTATGCTGGCGGCGGAAACCACGGGTATAATAGCATCGGCCTTATTCATCGCTATTACCCTTCTTCCCGTCGCTTCCTCAAGCCGCTGCCCGAATCTTTCTGGTCTAGGGTCAGGGGAGTCCACGTAAATGGTGTCCGCCTCGCACATAGATATTAACTCAATCATTTTACTCATTTCCAAATCATTTAATCCATTCACCATCACATACCTATCTATTTCGTCGGGGGGCACAATAATTGACTTAACGCAGCTTGCCATGGTCAGTATCTGCCTAAATAATTGGGTTCTCCTGTGGGGACTTAATTTCTTGGAATCCTTAACTCCAATCCTCTCTAACTTGGACTGATCATTGGTTGAGACTATGGCCACCACCATTGGTCCAATCACTGGACCTCTACCTGCTTCATCGATACCGGCTTCCACGCCATAGCCTCGGCCACGGCTTTCTTAAACTCGCCGCAATCAATGTGGGCATTTCCATACATGAATGCCTCATACATATCCACCACCCTTGAAACCTCCTTGATAGACCATGGCGGCGCCTCATTAATTAATTCCCGGGGCGTTATAGATGGCCTACGGGCCCCCAGCCAATCCACTAATCTGCTCATTTCATGATCAATNCATCTACGCCTATCCTCACTGATGATAATCATGGATGCCGCGATCGTCGATGCCATTAATGAAGCCAAGAGCCCCAGCACAACTATAAATGAGGAAGACCCGGGAGAAGCCGGGATGGGAGGGGATTGTTGAGGGTTGAGCTGTGTTGGTTCACGTGACTTATAAAAGGAGTTAATCACTGGCGTTTCCTTGATCGTATTTGGGTGAGCGGAACGGGGCTTAGGCACCGGGGAGGCATTAATGGCTTGTTGGTTCTGGGTTGCACCGTATATTAGCAAATAATTGCCTGACCTATAAATGGTAACTATATAAATGGAACCGTTGATTAAGACTCCATTAGAGCCGTAGGCCATAACTATCCCCTTCTTCAAGTAATAAATGGTAACATTGCTCACCTCAACCGTTTTATTTATTGGAATGTCTTCCTGAGCCACCGTAATTAGTGACATTATTAGTGAAATCGCTAGGAACAGTGATACAGTAATTAATGCGNGGCGAATTGGCCTAACTACTTGCTTATTGATCCTTAATGCCTTAGGCCCTCCCCTGCTCACTGGTTCCATATGTTAATGCAGTCAATTAAATACTTTTATTGTTCTCGTTAAGGCGGTTTCATGGATTCTCCATTCTATTATATGGCAATACTGAATCTATTAACTCAACGTGGCCCAGCAACGTTCTTCTACAGCAGTACCTAGTTAATCCAAGNTCATCCAATACCTTGCCTGGATCCTCGCCCGCGGATACCCTCTTCCTGAAGGGCTCCCAAAGATGACCCAGAGGCTTACCGCACGTCCAGCACCTAACAGGCGTTATCATTAGTAAGCCAATATATTTCCGGCTTTAAATACTTTTTATCTTAACTGATGCTAAGGAAACAGGAAGNCCCCGCCCACAAGGGCGGTAGTTCGCTATAAAGTTTAGCTTGGCGAGGAATTAAACATTCTAATTCCAGATTAACTAGGCGAGAAGTTTTTATCTTTAATAACGAGTATTTGCCCATGAAAGAACCTTACAATAGCTTATTGAAAAAGCTCACTAAGTTACTTTTGGACGAATTTGGGGACAGGCTAATTTCTGTAGTAGTTTACGGAAGCGTTGCCAGAGGAGATCATAGGAATGACAGTGACGTCGATCTATTAATAGTCATAAAGGATTTGCCTAAAACCATAACCGAGAGGATGATGTTATTTGAGAAAATCGAAAGTAAGATTGAAGACGATATAGATAAACTTATGGATGAAGGATATTATGTCACTTTTTCTCCAATTATGAAAACTCCGGAGGAGGCCGTAAGATTCTCTCCTCTTTACATGGATATGACAGATGATGCGATAATTCTTTACGATAGGGATAACTTCTTTGGAAATGTCCTTGAAAAGACGAGAGAGAAATTGTTGGAATTGGGTTTTGAGAGAGTGTGGATATCTAAAAAGGCGTGGTATTGGAGGAAAAAAGATTACAAGTTCGGAGAAGTAATTGACTTTGGGTGAAGCCTGTGAATAATAATGATCTTGCAAAATCTTACATTAGACAAGCCGAGGAGAGAATGAAGCATGCTAAGGAGGCACTGAATGGAGGCAATTATCCTTATACTGTGAGGCAATGCCAGGAAGCCGTTGAACTGCTCCTTACAGCTTCCTTGAGGTACGTTGGTGTAGAGCCACCTAATCATGACGTAGGATACCTCCTTAGGAAAGAAAAGAATAGGTTTCCACAATGGTTCCAAGAGAAAATAGATGAACTTGCATACTATTCTAGAGTTTTAAGGAGCCAAAGAGAACCCGCTATGTATGGAGATGAGGAAACTGGAGCATCACCAGAACTATATTCAAAATTTGATGCTGAAAACGCCGCCAAAATGTGCGACAGCGTTTACGAAGCTGTGAAAAAACTCATCAATGCTGGCTAAAAACCCGGACAAGGACACAAGTTCACGGCGAATCTATGGTCCTACCACAAAGCCGATGGAAGCCATCAAACCAAAAACATAAGGTAGAGAGTAAACTACCCCGCCTTTGCGGGTTTGGCGTCTCTAGTGAGAAAGATAAATCTATATAATGCTTCCAAGTGCTGTGCATCTTATTCCCTCTCCTAGAAGAAGCAGGGTTATCCTTCTTATTCCGACCTCCTCCCCATCCTTAAGGGCGAGGGTTCCCCGNGGTCTCCTTGCATAATTAAAGACACGTAGAAGGAATCCTTGAAGACCTGGGAATCCTCATCTGGCTAGGGTTTGGGAAGAACGGCCAAAAAAGAGAGAATTGTTGTTCCTAAGTAGTTGAGCCCATTTTCTCTAATACGTTAATTAGCATGGAGAGGCCCTTCTTGGCATCAGTGCTAGAAAGCAGTTTCTTAACCATATCAAGGGACTCCGTTTGCTTGGGGCCCTCCGTTAATCCCTGCGACAATGCTGTCAATAACTTGGTGAGGGCCTTAAAGTCAATAGATGCCAATGCCTTGCTTAACTCATCTAAATTATTCAATAAATGGATGAGGCCCGTCGATAATAAGGCCCTAGATGCTTCCCCAATCACTTCCGGATCGCCGACTATATCGCTCATCGAATCAATTAGCCCAGTGCCATTGATTGCCTTAATTAGCCTCACCAATTTAATTAAACCATCCGTTGCATCGGCATCCGATAATTCGCTCGCCAACTTGAGTAGATTATCGATGCCGTTTAATGTCTTAACTAGATCCGCGGTCAAGAATATCCTCGCTAATTCGCTGATAACGTCGCTTGACGCTAAATTAGTTAATGCATCCAGAAGACCTGATCCATCAAGCTTATCGAGGGCAGTGACTAGCTTGTCCATTAACTCCACGGTGCGCGGCGTCAACATTCGTTCTATCTCGTCGTCAACCAGAATAGACATGTCCCTCACCCATATATCCTCTTTAGGATTGAGGGATTGGTGGCGTCAAAGAATGAGTCAAATATCGGGTCCCATAACTCAGGATATTTAATCATGTCCCAATAAATTGCAGCGAACGCCATCTTCATCATGTGATTAACCTTATTCGGCGGATACTTCACCACCGGCGTGTAATAATCGCCTATAACGAATGTGCCTAGGCCATAACCCAAGTCAAAGGGGCAATTAGTTCTACCACTATTCTTGGCCTCCTCTCCCATAAGTATCTTGGCCACGACGCTGGCTTCCAAGTGAGCCGTTACTCCGGTCTTGGCTACCGGCACTGCCGAGGCATCGCCTATCACGAATGCATCATCGAATCCCTTAACCCTATTCGTCAATTTGTCGGCTAGGACAAAGCCATCGCTATCGGTAACGTCCTCCGGGTAATACTTTAGCCTGGCCCCCACATGGGGTGGCACAACTATCGCCGAATCATACTTTAACTCGTCTCCCTCCAGGGAATGCATTACCTGCTTATCCGGCTCCACATAGTCAAGCGTGAAGAAATTAACTATTTCTATCCCTCTCTCCCTCATTATTGGCTCCACGACCTCATTCATTGGCTCTGCAGGGTAAGGCCTTGGATAGGGAGTGGCGAAGACTATCTTAACCTTATCGCTGAGCCCCCTTGATCTAATGAATTCCTCCGCCAAGAAGGCGCCCTCCATTGGAGATGGCGGGCAGCGATGCTTTGGATCGGACACGGCGATGAGCAGTGTGCCCTCCTTAATGGAGTTCAGCGTTCTCCATACCTTTAATGCATTCTCCTCAGTGGTGTAGTAGTTCCCATACCTAACCAATACATCATGTAACCCATTGATTTTAGAGTCATCAACGTCTGCGCCGGCCGCTATCACGACATAATCATAGCTCATTCTCTTTCCATTAATTAATTCGATCCACTTATCGCTCAAATTAATGGCGGACACCGTCGACTTCACTAGCCTCACATGCGGCTTCAGTATCGACTCAAGGCTTCTCCTCATCTCTCGCCGGGATCCCTTAAACGCCACATATAGAAGCCAAGGAAGATAATAATTATAGCCCTCCTTATCTATCAATGTAATATTGAACTCATCACTGGGTAACCTATTCGCGAGCATTGCTCCACCGGCGCCGCCGCCTATTATCACGACGTTCTTCACGGTGGTCACCGCTTCACTATGCGTATCAATGCCCTTATCTCTCCATTCTCTTCCCTCAACTCTATAAGTTCATTCCCCGTTTTCCTAATCCAAGCCTGCACGTCCTGCTTAAATCCCTCATCTGTTGCCAGTACCTCTATTACGTCTCCCATCTTAGAGTTCCTATACGCCTTCACTAACTCAGTTATTGGGCCGGGGCATGATAATCCCCGTGCATCCACGGTCCTCGTGGGTTGAGCCACTTGGAATCACCTCAAATGAATAGGACTTGTCCTCCCTCGACCATTTCCAGGAACGCGGCGACGCCCACCACATCATCCACTAAGGAAGAATCGAAGTCCTCCTTCCGTAGCCCAGCGGCCTGCGACATCATTGAGCACACATATATCTTTGCCCCCATCTCCTTTGCTTGCTTCAACATATCCAACCAACTTGGGGCCTTTATCCTCTTCATTCCCTCCATTAATGAAGGCACCATTTGCTCGAATTCCTTGGGCCACGTTGGCTCCATGGGTTTCTTAAGGAGCCTGAACATTGCCCACCCAGTGAAGAATATCAATACGTCATACCCCATCGCCGCTGCTCCCTGGGATATCACTCCCACGGGAATCATTTTATCCTCGGTTCCCGAGAAAACTATCATCCCGATCTTCTTATTTTCTCCCATACCGATCGAGTTACCATACATAAGCTGTATTATTTCTCTCTTATTAATGAAAAGAGATAGGACTTAATTATCAATAGAAAAATTTATAAACTAAAATAACGTTATATTTTCAATTAAGAGCATTTACCTTCATGAGGGAATGGGGTTCCCAAATAGCGTAATCAAACGGAGGAAGAGCGAAATGATTAGAGCCTAAATTGGATTTGCTTAATTCCCCTCCTTAATTCAGATGTTGATTCATAAATTAATGCGGCTAACGCGGCCTCATCCTCATCATCCCTAGTGGCCCTCCGAATTATATCAATCATCTTATTGCGATCGGCGATGCTCATAACTGGCTCTCCATAATTTTTGTAGAAAATGANTGGAGGAATATCGGAAGTAACTATACCATACACTTGAGAACCAGGCCCAATTGCTTTACCGGTCATTATGCTGGTATTTATGCCGGNACGAACCCAGTCCCCAATAACTGGGCCAAGCTTATTCATGCCGGTATCGTGACCCATGTACCTAACTGGGCCAAGCGTATTCTTCAGATTTGAAACCGATGTGCCTGCGCCGAGGTTTATCCACTTGCCCACATATGAATCCCCGAGGTAGCCGTGATGAGGTTTCCTGCTTTCCCTATCCATGATGCTGTTCTTCACTTCACCGCCGACAGTGTTCTGCATATATATGACTGAGCCAGGCCTAATCACCGTGAATGATTGAACCTCAGATTCTGGTCCTATTAAGGCAGGACCCTTAATGCTTATGGCATCCCCAAGATCCGACCCAATTATCGCCACAGGGCCATTCCTGGTATCCAAATATAATCCACTATGAATCCTTGATCCAATGGTGACCACGTCTCCCTTGCCCAGTAATTGTATGGTTTCACGAAGTAGATCCACATTGAATTTAATTAGGTCCCACATGCCATTTATTGCCTGTAATGAGCAATCCTCAACTATTTCTCCCGGCCCATAGACCAAAATTCTCTCCCCACAGGTAACCTTAACGCCAAGCTTTACGTAATCCATGACCTTATTCACTGCCGAACTCGTCGGCAATACGCAGGCCGAGACAGCAATGCTTGGCTGTTCCTCCTCCAGCCGCAGAGCGTAGTTCAGGAATTTATTGATTAGGAGCCTATTGCGCCTCACGTGAATCAAGGATTCCTCCTTACTCATATATAAGTACAAACCAATGCTGCTCCTTAATCTAATCATCCAATGCTCCACTAGCCTTAATCCTCCCGTTATTAGGAAGGGAGTTGGAGTAGTGTAGGAAATTGGCTGAAATTTGCTTCCGCAATCATCAAGCAAGACTATGCTCATTAAATCCAGGTAATAGCCGTATTATTTTAGCTTTTCCAAAGCGCTAATCCTATAATGGAGGAAACTCGTTAGGGGCTTCATGGGTTAAATTTAAAAGTGAGCCATAGCTTAACTTTGGTGATATGTCATCTTTAGAGAAGCTCTATGATGTGATGAAGGAACTTGATGAGGTTGTGGATATGGTTGATAAGCGGAAGAAGGAGACGGAGCAAGAGCTGGAGGCGATTGTGTCCTCAATTAAGGCCAGGATAAGCGATGATCTCAATAAGAAAATAACGCAACTCATTAATGAGCATAAGGCAAGCATAGACGCTAGAACAGAGGAGGAGGTCAAGAAATTCATGGAAGCCAACAGGAAGGGAATAGAGAAATTAATCGGCAATAAGGATAAGGTAACCGAGAAGGCGGTTCACGAAGTCATGGCCCTCCTGGGATTCTCATGAGCCTAGTAACCAGGTACCCATATCTAGGTCCTAGAGTTAGGTTCCTAAAATCCAAGCTTCTCGACATGAACATAATCAAGAACATGATATTCACGACTTCCTCGGATGAGTTTTTCTCATTGCTTGGAAACACATCATACTCATCAATAGTATCCAGACTAAGCAAGGACACGTCGACGCAGGAATTCAGCCTTAGAGTGAAGGAGAACGCGGCGAGGGAAGTGGCAAGCATAGCGATTACCGCTCCTCACCTAGTTAGGAAGACGTTAATGGATTACTTGCTTAAGTTCGAGGTGGATAACATAAAGTCAATAGCTAAGGCTATTCTAGCAAACATGGATAGACGAAGCCTTGAGGCATCACTAAACATGGCGGTGGAGGAAGCGATGGGAAGAAGACACATAATGGCTGATTTAATCAGTTCATCCAATCTATCTGATTTAGCCGATAGACTTAAGGCTCAAGGCCACATTGCCTACCGAGCATTCTCAAAGGCCCTAGAATTGATGCATAACCACCAAGATATTCAAATAGCGGTACTGGATACACTACTTGAATCATCATATATGGAGGCATTAACCCATTATGTTAGATACGATGAATCGCTTAAAGAAGTGGTCACCGATATGGTTGACTTTTATAACCTAAATATCCTGTTTAGGGGAAGCCTATGGAATCTATCTGCCCAAGTAATTGATGACCTCACAATAAAGTTCGGCAACGTGTATAAAGTTCCGCCAGAGGAGCCAGGAAGATTACTTGAATCGCTTTCCCAGCACCCCATTGTGGCCAATATACTCTCAGTGGTTAGGCAAGCAACCATAGTGGATGCAGTCAGGTTGTTGCATGCCTCTTACTTCACCTACATGATGAAAAAAGCCAAGACAATCTTCGGCAAATACACGGAATTCGCTCCTGGAGCAGCACTAGTTATATCGCATGCAAGGGATCTCGAGGGCGATATGATATCCTCTATATTCAACATGGTTAAGTTAAACATATCTAAGGATATCAGGCAAGAACTATTCATCCTGCTTTGATTTTATTTAAAACACGCAGGGTGGGAGCCGCCCGTAGCGCCCGTGGAGCTCCGCCCACTACCCGTGGTGATGGGCAAGGCGGGGCGGGGAAGCCCCTTAAGGGCGGGGGTAGCTCACAGGGCTTTCTTCATTAATTCCTCCTTTGTTTTCTCGAGTTCCGAAAGTATAGCTGACTTACTCTTATTCAGCCTCTCGGCGATTTCCTTCCTAGCTTCATTCATCGCCTTATCGACCTCCTCATTTATTGCTTTCTCGAGGCTCATTGCTGTGCTCCCCCGAGCAACCTACTTATAATTATTCTCCTAACGAAATCCTCCCGTTCCTCTTCATCTAGCGCAAGCCTTATGAATGCTATTGAATCATTTATTCTGGGCAACAGCACATTTCCTATGGCGTTTATCATTCGCTGATACTCCTTTACCCTGGCTAGAAGCATATCAAATAATCCCTCTAAGTTAATATACTCCAACACTATGCTGAACCCATCCATTAACCTATACATGGCAGTATCAAGGCCGGAATCAGTGCTGNATATGCCGTAATTCGGCGATGTTAATCCACTTAATTCCAGCGTGGTGAACTTTATTCCCCCGAAGTCCTTTGATACTAGAGATGCTTGGGCAGTTGGCTTCACGAACGATGCCAAGAGAGATAATTGGTGGGGACCCATCTTTGACTCAGCTAATCCATATAGTTGAGAAACATTCAATATATAATCATAGGCACGCTTCCTCGTCTCCTCCAGTCTCTGTATTATGGTTCTAATTCTCTGTATAGTGGCGTTTCTGGCGTCCTCCACAGTCCTCTTCACGTTCCTATACAGGGAACCTTGCTCCCTAAGCTTGAGAAGCGTCAATCTAGAGGGAAGCGGCTTACTTAGTACTGACATTAAACTAGACTAGGGCCATGTAAAATTTAAATTTAACCTAACATAGCTATCCTCGTCTAGCAACGAGAGTCGGGAGTTATATTTAAGGATCCAAAGGTATGCTTCTCATGCCGCACGATCGTTGCTTCTAGCATAACAATGAAGCCACCCAAAGCAATGAATGAGGCATTTTTAGAAATGATGATGAACGAACGACAAACCTCGCCCTTAAGGGCGGGGAGGAGGACAGTTTAGTAAATCACCCGCCCTCACTGATGGGGTCTCTGGTGTGATGAATAGTCAAGTGTTTTAGACACTATTGTTTGCTTTCTCTATTATCCTTATCTTGCCATCGTATTTATCCATGTGTACTTGAGGGGATTGACGCATGCTAACCATGGCGCTTATTTCCTTAGATTCTTGAAGTAACTTATTTATCATGTCGGTCGCCAACTCCTTAGGCGTTAATCCCCTGAGACCTTCTATGCTTAATTCATTGGCCACATCCTTTATGACCGAGGTACATGCAGTTAATAGTGGGCAACCCATGCATGTTCTGCACCTAGACTTGAATACCATTAATTTACCGGAGACAGATCGATGGATTACCAACAGTTCCCGAAACATTATGGATAAGCCATTTACATTATACGTGGCTACAATTATGGGGTCCCCGGCTAATTTTCTTCCCTTCAATATGCCTATCTTAGAAAAACGACGCGCACGCCGCACGGCTGGGGGAGATTTATCGCCGGAGAGGATTGGATCTAAATAACGTATTTCCTCCACAATGTAATTAAACGTGCATTCATTTACGAGGACGAGTTTTATATCCATAAGTATTTGATCACTTGCACAGAATAAAAGCTTCAGCCGTAATGCACATTTTGCATACATAAAAAGGCGGAGAAGCTATATACAATCAGAGAAATAATCATAATCTTAACATTATAAATAATGATGAATACCTTTTCAAATAGAGAACGATAAATATATTTTATTATTAAGTAAATCTATTAATAATATACAAAATCTTTTGTGAAAACTCAAAAGCATTAATATTTATTATCGACGAGGAACACCAATGCCAAAACTTGATAATGATAAAATAGTCACATGCTACAATTAATATAAATATTGATGTCATATAAATAATAATTGCTATACTGTTCTTAAAATGATAAAATAATTATAATAAAACATTAATTAGGCTTAATAACCTCAAACAGGATGGGTTTGATCTCCTGCCATGAATAGATGGGATTTGGGTTTGCCGTTCGTTTTATCATCTCAGAGTTCCTCTGCCTTTATTTCCTTCATTATCTTAGGAACATAAACTCTATTAACTAATAGAATTAATCCATCGTTGTCCGCATTAATTATGGTGCCTACCCTAAATATCCATGGAGGTACATTATTCCCCACTATACGTAACCGCACGTAATCCNTCAACATGTTGCTGACCTCCCTCTTCAAATCATTTATTCCAATGCCCATCTTAGCTGATACCTTAACATATCGAAGTCCAAGATCTGATGCCAACCCATTTATGGAACTGAGGGAGGCTGCATCACCCAATAGATCTATCTTATTCATAACCAATAAGACCCTTTGCATGCTTACGCCCAACGAGTTGAAGATATTTAATGACACGGAAAGCTTCCTGGAGACCTCATCCACTCCCTCGCTGATATCCACCACGAGCAGCACTGCATCTGCATATGTGACTTCCTTTATCGTCGCATAAAATGATTTGATCAGGAGAGGAGGTAAATCATCTATGAAGCCTATGGTATCCGTTAAAACGGCTCTCTTCCCCTCGAAACTCACGAGCCTTGAGTATGTGGATAAAGTGGCGAATGGCCTCCCATCGATGCCCTTCTCTTCATTAGCCAATAGATTAAAGAGCGTGGTTTTCCCAGCCATGGTGTATCCAGTTATCGCCACTTGAGGCATGCCCAATTCCTTTCTCCGATATATTCTATTGGCCTGGGTAGCAGTGNTCTCATCAAGCTTCCTACGTATGGTGGCTATTTGCTTAAGTACATGCTTATAATACGCATCTATCGCGTATTCCCCAAGCCCCATGAAGCCTATCTGCTCCCCCTTCTTAGCGTGCCGCACATATTCTCGCAGGAGAGGCAATTGATTATAGAGACCCGCAAGCCTCACCTGTAGCTTTGACTCCATGTCTCCCGCGCGCTCATTAAATATTTCCAGAATTAATTGAACCCTATCCATCACGTTAATGCCTAACTCCTTCCGCAAATTATTGAATTGGCTCGGCTTGAGCCTATCATATGTTATGACGTGAGTTGCTCCATTATGCTCGATTAATTGCTTCAATTGCTTTACCTTACCGGACCCCACATAAAAACGTGAATCAATGAATCGACGCTGATATATTAAATCGACCACATCATAGCCAGCTGCCTTAGCTAATTCAATGAATTCGTTTCCCTTACTCTCCTTACCGATCCCAGCCATCAATAATATGGCTCTCTTACTTACTGTCTTCCTTTTTCCGGAGCTCAACTATGTCCCCCAGGGTTATATCCTTTCCAAGACCCCCAACCTCAGTCTCGCCTCCCTCAGTTTCACTCACCAATAACTGAATGCCAAGCACCTTCTCCATCTTCCTAGCCAACGCTATATCGGGAATTAGTTTACCCTCCTCAATATTACGTAAAACGCTATCCTTTATGCCGAGAACCCTTGCAAGCGCAGCCCTCTCCATGCCTAAATTCTCCCTGGCGCCCTTAATTAATTCAGCATAATCATCCACCACCACATACTTATCCGCCTGTTTAATGCTTATGCCACTCTTCCGGGGAGGCTGCTGACGAGGCGCCGGTTTCGATGAAACTATGCGGGGTGTGCTATTGGGATTAATGGGACTCACTATCCCCGAGATAACCTTAGCATTCTTTGCGCTCGCGTACTTGGATGCGCAACGCTCACAAAGATTTAGGTAAGCCCCATCTATCTCCATTATGATGGGGTTATTAGTCTCTTTACCGCAGATATCGCAAGTAACCATCTAGTTTATGTACCTAACTCATTTAAAAATATTTCACAAAAGCCCAACCCATGGGGATCCAGAGGCTAGTCGCGCATTTTATTACTGATTGATTTCATACGGCTCGGCGGAGCCATCAGCAAAGGGGAGGTGTTAATTATGTTGGGAAAAGGAAGAATATTATTAATTGGGTGGATTTAATACACGGCGAGGATAAATGAGGCTGAAAAACTATGAATGGTCAAGGCATGGGCTCACAGAGCCCTTGTTAACCGCAATAGTGTATAAGAAAGTGGAGGATGGAAAAAACATTGCTGCCTATAGATTTCTTTACTATGCAAACAAGGTGATAACGATATTTGAGGATAATAGTTATCGAGGAGGCGAGGTAATAGAGGAAACTAATGAAGCAACCATCGAGGGATTAGCCAAGGAGATCTCTAAGTTCTCCGAGGATAATGATGATTTAATAGTGATTGGAGAAGAAAAGATTGGATTAAAACTATTGGAGATGTTATTTAATTGATTATACTGTATTAATTATATTACTCTCTTGCCTTTAATGATGTTCTCTATTGATGTGATGAATGCTCCATTCTTATCGATTTCCTGCTTCGCCGGCGGATTCTTGAGGTAAGTCGGCACCCTCTCCTCTACCCTGGCCTCATAAGTCGGCACCATTTCATTCTGGTAAAATATACCGATGGGTATCTTATCGCCCCACTCCCTTACCTTTAGGAGCGCCTTAGACAACTTCTCATCCATCTCAGCCTCACTCCTCACAATTGGATCCCAATTCTCCAACTTATAGATCCTCTTATCATACCACTCCTTGGTGTTTATATTATTATAGGTGGGGCACGGTTGAAGCACATCAACTAAGGCAAGCCCCTTATGAGTTATGGCGGCCTTAATGGTCTCCTTGGCATGCTTCACGTCATAGGCATAGGTCCTAGCCACGAACGTGTAGCCGGATGCTAAGGCCAATGCAAGCGGATTTATAGCATCATTTATATTGGGTTCAGGAAGGGACTTCGTCTTGACGCCCCTTGGAAGAGTGGGCGCGGCTTGCCCCTTGGTTAATCCATATACTCCATTATCGTGAACGATAACCGTCATATCGATATTTCTCCTGCCAACGCTGACGAAGTGGCCAACGCCTATGCCTAATTGATCCCCATCGCCTGCATTAACGATTACCTCAAGCTCTGGATTAGCTAGTTTAATGCCGGTGGCGAATGCCACTGATCTGCCATGCAATGTATGAACCCCATTAACATTAATGAAGTGGGCTATTTTGCCTGAGCAACCTATGCCGGACACTATCACTGTTCTCTTGGGATCAAGCCCCAGCTCTGCTAGGGCCATTTGCTCTGCATTGAGTATACCATAGTTACCGCAGCCGGGGCACCAATCCACCCATTCCTGCGTCTTATATAGCTTGATATCTATCTTACTGGCCGCCATTTAGCACCACCCTCTTCTCATTCTTCTCAATCACTTGCTTAATTGCTGTCTTTACCTCGGTCCTGGTTATGGGTCTTCCATTCCACTTAAGGACGTAATTAGTCGGCTCTATTCCCGTGCTTAGGGCCATTACGGATGCCGCTTGAGCTGTGTAATTATTCTCCACGTCTATTATCTTGCTTTTTCCCTTCAAAAGCTTTGTTACCAGGTTCCTCGGGAAGGGGCTGAACATCCTTAATTGAATTAATTGGATCGATACGCCTTCTTGCTTTAATTCCTCCATTGCATCCAATACGGCTCCCTTGGGGCTTCCCCAAGTTACCACGGCTATATCGCCCTCGCCGAATACATTTAGCCTGAGCTCCTCCGGTATCTCCTTATCCGCCACCTCTAGTTTCTTCATTCTCTTCTCATACATCTTGGTTCTATTATTCACGTTCTCGGATATGTGGCCCGCCTCATTATGCTCATCGCCGGTGTAATGCATAACGGCGTTGCCTATGAATGCCCGTGGAGAAATATGATCATCCACGAATTGGAACCGCTTATACTCACCGCTTGGAACAATTACTTTACCCCTATCTGCCTTTATGGAGGAGTAATCAAGCTCTGTCTCATCTATTATGGAGTAAGCATTAGCCAAGGACTTATCAACCAAGTGAATCACAGGCGTTTGATACCTCTCAGCTAGGTTAAAGGCCCAAATGGCGTCCTTGAATGCCTCAACGTGATCCCCCGATGCCAACACTATCTTAGGGAACTCGCCGTGACCAGCATGAATCGAGAACAATAGATCCGCTTGCCCGCTCCTAGTGGGTAACCCCGTAGAGGGGGCGCCCCTCATGTAGTACGTGACGACCACAGGAACCTCATTCATGCCGGCCCAGCCGAGCCCCTCCACCATTAATGAGAAGCCGGGGCCAGATGTTGAGGTGGCAGCTCTGGCACCAGTTAATGCCGCACCTATGCCTGCATTTATTGCCGCTAATTCATCTTCCGTTTGAACTACCACTATGCCAACCTTGCGCGACTCCTTGGTATCCGGATCAATTACCTCAACTACTTGATTGGCTTCTATGAAGACGCTCTCATCGCTGGCCGGCGTGATCGGGTAGTAACTCTGGAACCTTAGGCCGCCGGCTATTTTACCCAATGCAACTGCCGTGTTGCCATCTAGTTGAACCCTATGCCCATTTATTGGTATCCCCTTTAATCCATATACGGCATTGACTAATCCATATGCCTTATCTGCCGCCAAGAGGTTCGCCTTAACGAATAATTCATTCTTGAATAGGCCCCTGATCGCCTCCGCTAAGTACTCCTTATCAAGGCCAAGCAATTTAAGTGATACTGCTGCCGCTATTATGTTCCGTGACCTGGAAATGGTGGCGACCGATAGCTTCATTTCATCAGCTACGCTTGCCAATATCTTATCATACTCGACGGGCACTAACTTAACGCCCTTGCCCCTCAAGTAATCCAGAACCCCCTCGACCGTGGGGGGCACCTTAATCGATTCAAGGAATTTCTCGATATCCTCGGCGGTTTCACGCTCAATGCTATTTATTGCGGCTAGCTTTGTTGATTCCACTGCTTTATTATATACTAAGTAATCACGTACTTCCCTGAAGTGCTGGAAAATGCTTTCAGCCTCAAACGTTACCAATATGTTAACATCATCCGATATGCTATGCATTGGTTTATCGCTTATGGTTAAATTGAAGTAACTATGGCGGCCCTCTATATTGGAATGATACTCCCTATTGCCATATATATAGTAACCAGCCCGCGCCAATGCATTGCCGAACACTGTTGCAGAAGTATCCACGCCGCTACCTTGTGGTCCACCTATCATCCACGTTATTTTGACCATTCATTTCGCCGACAGAAATAGGCATTATCGGCTTAATAATGTTTATTCGCATAGTATTTTATTTTACAAACCGAAAGCCCCATGACCGACCCCATATTAATGATGCTTCCGAGGTCCTAGAGGATTACCTCCTTATTAATTGGGTTACTCCACGATTATCCGCAATTAATCAGAAAAGGCTTTAGTGACGCGCTTTTGCTTTACAAAGCCGTTATTCTTGTACTTCACTAAAGCAGGAGAAGAATTAATATTCCTGGAAATTTAAGGAGTTATCTATTGAATATTTTCTATTTTAGGCTTAACAGGGACGGTGTCCCCAGATGTACCTAAGACCACGAATGCCGTGGCCTTCGATAATGGTCTCGTCTCGCCAATGATAACCTCCTCGCCAACCTTAATGGTTGTGCATGGGGGCAAATACGCATGAAGCTTCTTCCTACGCCTCTCGTACCGCTTATATTTAGGCACATAGTGGAGCCACTCGTGAACTATCACTGCATGATTATTATAAACGCTGTCCACTATACCCCTCAAAACCTCGCCTCGCACGCTTGTGTGACCATGCCAGGGGCACTTAGGATCATTACATACTGCCTTAGGCGGAAGCAGCCACGGCAATCCCACGGACCTTACCCGCACCTCCTCCCCATTTGGTAGTGAAATCAGATCCCCTATCCTTGGACGATCCGATAATTGCTTTGTGACTATTCCCATTCATATCACCTCATTTAGCCGCTATGTGCAGCGAGGACCTCGTAGCCTTTAGGCCGGGCTCTCCATGCTGCACTATTTTAGCTGTTGGAACGAATTCCCCTATATACCTACCGATGTGCCACGGCGATATTTGTATCGGAATATACGTAATGCCATTATATATTTGGAGGGTTAATCCAACCATCTCTGGGAGAATTATCATGTCCTTGACATGAGTCTTCACTGGTTTTTTGCTGCCTGAAGTAATTGCCTTCCTAACTCTCTCCAATAATTTCTTGTGCTCCGGTTTTAAGCCCCTCATCAAGCTCCTTCTTTGCCTNGCCGGCAGCAACTTTATGAAGTCCTCCATGGATAATTTCTGTAATTCCTCCAAGGTGTAACCCCTATATCTATAATTCTTCCATTCTTCCTGGGAGATAACCGCTGGAGCTATCCAACCCTTACGACCGGCCTCTGCGCCCTCCTCTTGAGGCGCAGCAGTCTCTGGAGCTGGAGCCTGGGCTTCAGCCTTCTGTTCTGGTTTCTTCTGCTCCGGCTTCTTCTGCTCAGGTTTCTTCTGCTCTGGTTTCTTTGACATTCGCAGGACAATTAAATTACCGGTATTTAAGCATTTTACCCATCGCACATCTAAGTCAAGCATTACAATATTATTAATTGATGCGTGGCATTAAGGAGTGACTTTGCGTTACCACTCAGTGGACACGCAGTTAACGCAAAAGTAATGTCTATCATTCACTTCATAATAAAGCATTAATCCGTTACCGGCGGCGCCATTATAATCATATAAATGCCGTAGTTGCCATTGTTATCATTAAGGTTAATTCGTATGTGAATCCAATTGCATCTCCGTTAACGAATCCTATTCGCTTGGTGGCCATGAATTGAACTATGAATGCGGCAATAGTGGTTTCCATCATCAATATCAATAGGATAACTATGGATCTGGATACTAATGCGATTGAAGTAATATAGATCATGAGTGACGCAATGACCTTTAGTTTATTCTTGGATGCTACTATAAATAGGTGGCCCAGCCCCTCATGGCTTGGGTTGCTAATTAGCGATAATACATACATGGAGAATGCGGCAGAAGTCGATGATTCAATTAATTGAATGAATGGATCAACGCGTGATGACAATATGGATGATATTAAAATGGAGAATAGAATAAGGCCCGCCGCTATCGCAAATGATCCCCTATGCTTATCCTTTAGAACCATAACGGGATCTGCCCCCCTACTCATAACTGCTTCGAAGAAATCCAAGTAACCATCTATATGATTAAATCCCGTGATGAGCGATAATAATGCAATGGCTAGGGAGGCGGTGAGGGGTGTTTTCCCAACCAAGAGCGGTAGACCCCCGATTATTCCCTCCAGCAATCCTATTACTGGAACAAAGTAAAAGCCTGAAGCAGCCTTCATTATATCGCCTTGGCCGGTTGGAATCACTGTGAGAAAAGAGAGCAGGGCGAGAAACTCATTCAAATATTCTCGAAAATGCATTGAGCAGCACCTCATTGCTTGACTTATCCTTCACGGCTACCCTAAAATAGGTTGAGCCTAGCCCATAGAATGTGTGGGCTGGCCTAATTAGTATTCCCTCCCTTATTAATCTCCTCATTAAATCAACGGCATCCAGAGACGACTTAACCAGTAAGTAATTCGCCGTAGTTTCAAACACTGTTAGCCCGAGCCTCTTCATCCCATTAGTTAATTGAGCGATGCCTAGCTTAATGTATTGTCGTGAAGCCTCTATGTAATTCCTATATTGCACCCCGTACTGTGTCAACATGGTCGTCACCAATTCATCTGCACAGGAATTGATGTTCCATGAGGGCAGGAGCGCCCGCATTTTTCTCATTATATGATTATTCCTAGAATAGAGAAAACCTATTCTGAGGCCGGGCATTGAGAGTGATTTTGTGAAGGACCTAATTACGACTATGTTTTCCGGTCCCTTGCCGAGCACTGTATCAATTGTGCTTAGCTCTATATAGGCCTCATCGACAACTAGGAATCCCTTAATGTTCTCGGCAATGCTAATTAATTTAGTGGAATCAATGCCGGAACCAGTTGGATTATTCGGGTTCGAGATATATAACATGATGTTATCACCAAGCGGTGGTACCTCGTTTATGGAGAAGGAAGAACCATCGTTACGCATGAGCATGTACTCATGGGGAATGCCCAATTCCAGTGACCGCTCCCCATAATCGCCATAAGATGGAGCAACAGTTATTATCTTGCTCGGCTTCATAATGAGCGGCAATATGGATAATGCCTCCGATGCACCATTAACCGGCACCACATCATCAACTCCATAGAACTCGGCCACGGCGTGCCGTAAATCCTTGTACTCATGATCCGGGTACTCGAGGAAGCTGCATGAAGTAAGGAAGCGGGGGGGACCAATGGGATTCGTGTTAACGCTAAAGTCGATTACATCGCCTAGTCCTAAATATCTCCGCCCACCATGGTATGGCATATAAAGCGTTGCTGGAATTATTCCTATTCCCTTTTTATGTATGATTTTTCCTCCAAACCATAAAGGGACGAGGGTTGCCGGTTCATCTTCCTAGGCCAGAGACCCCGTCTACAAGGGCGGGGTAGCTCGCCGCATCGCTTTGAGTTATTAATAATCGCGGCATCACGTTATTGTAACATTTTTAATTCCACAGAATTAGCCTGGCTTTAATGAGTAGTTTAATTTCCGTTTCATTAATATCGCCTAGAATAGTTAGGGTTAGAATTGGGGAACCAAGGTATCCATCTCTGGCCGTGATTAAAAGCAGTAATGGGGGGAGCGGGGGGCCTATTGTATCCATTGATGAGAATGCGGTTCACGTTAGATTTAACGAGAAGGAGTTCAATGCATATTACTCCGTGAGCGGTGATGAGGCGATTATTAGAGGCGAGTTGGGGCCATTCGATAGAGTTTATGGTCTTGGGGAAAAGGCGCTTCCCCTAAATAGGAAGAGGTATAGAGTCACCATGTGGAACACTGATGCTTATGGATATAGAATGGGAAGCGACCCCCTCTATGTATCTATTCCATTCTTTATAATACTACGCAACGGCGAGGCTATTGGCCACTTCATAGACTCCCCGGCCCGAATGGTCATGGATATGGGCCAGGAGAACCTTAATGAGTTCAAGATAAGTATTCAAGACTCGGCGGTGGATCATTATATCATATATGGACCATCAATTAAGGACGTGATCAATGAGTATCATGAATTAACGGGGAAACCTTTTCTTCCACCTAAGTGGGCCCTAGGGAACCAGCAAAGCAGGTACAGCTACTACCCAGACTCAACGCTGCTAGCTGTGGTGGAGCAGTATAAATCGAGGGGATTACCGCTTTCAGCGATTTACCTGGATATTCATTACATGGATGGCTACAAAATCTTCACGTGGAGCAAGGAACGGTTCCCGGACCCGAGCGGACTCGTGGCTAGGTTGCATGAGGCCGGCATCAAGGTAGTCACGATAATAGATCCAGGGGTTAAGGCCAGTCCAACATATGATGTATTCAGGAGCGGAGTAATGGGGAATTACTTCTGCCTACGGAGTAATGGGGATCTCTACACGTCGCATGTATGGCCTGGCCTCTGCGTTTTTCCCGACTTCGCCAGGAGCGATGTAAGAGATTGGTGGAGCTCACTAATAGCTGAATTCGTGAAGGATGGGATAGATGGGATTTGGCTTGACATGAATGAGCCGGCCGGCTTTGATTCCGAGAATCATACAATTGATGGCGATTTAATGCATGTAATGAATGGAGTAGAGGTGCCTCACTATAGGCTTCATAATGCGTATGCGCTTCTCGAGGCCGAGGCAACTTATGAGGGACTCCTAAGAGCTAGGCCCGATAAGCGGCCCTTCATATTGAGCCGAGCCGGGTATGCAGGCATTCATAGGTATGCGGCAATATGGACAGGCGATAATACGAGCAATTGGGAGCACTTGAGGCTACAAATACCAATGTTACTGAGCCTCAGCCTCTCCGGTGTCCCCATGGTTGGGGCCGATGTTGGTGGCTTCGCTAAGAACACAAAGCAAGGCCACTTCGAGCTGGATGCGGAACTATTGGTGAGGTGGTATGAATCAGCCATCTTCTTCCCATTCCTGAGGAACCATACATCAATAGACTCGCCTGACCAGGAACCATGGGCGTGGGGAAGCGCGTATGAGGAGGTGATTAAGAAGTTATTGATGATTAGGGAATCATTGATGCCCTACATATACTCCCTGGCTTGGGCTTCACATGAATTGGGGGAACCAATAATAAGACCACTAGTATATGAATTTCAAGGTGATGATAATACGCACTCCATAGATGATGAATTCATGCTTGGCCCATTCCTATTATTAACGCCGGCCCTTGATAAGGGAATCAAGGAGCGATATGCATACTTGCCAAGGGGTAGGTGGCTTGATTTGAGGAGGGGAAGGGAGGTGGATGGCGGAAAAATAGCGAGCATCGATGTTCCAATGGGTGATCCCCCCATGCTCATTAGGAGCGGCGGAATAGTGCCAACCCTTAACGGAGAATTGAGAGTTCTAATTTATCCGGGTCAATCAAGCGCATTCACCATATATGACGACGATGGAGAATCACTGCAGGCAAGGCCTAGGAAATTATTTGTGCGGCAAGTCTTTGATGGATCGAAAATAACGATAAACATAGATGGAGAGGAATGGAGCGGGCAAGCAATTCTCTGGATTTATACCGGGAAAGAACCGCGGCAGGTATTAATTAATGGTTCACCAACTGAGCACTTATCCAAGGATAAATTCACGGAAGTAAGGGCGGGGCCAGGCTCCAACGTAGAATTAATTATCTAATGGTTATCCCCAATCAATTATTATTTCTTACGAGGGAAGCCACGTGATGGGTTATAAAATTTATATTTATGACAATGAAGCAATGTAATTATGAAAATAGAGGTAATATGCATGGCGTATCAACATAGGTTTAGCGATTACTCAAAAATAGAGACAATTATTGAGGCGAGCAATTTTGGCAAGCCATGAGTATGATATTGCAATAATTGGCGCGGGCATAATAGGATTATTCATTGCCTATGAGTTATCTCACTACAATGCAAAGATACTTGTAATAGATAAGAACGTGGAACCCGGCTTCGGTGTTTCCAAAGGACATGCGGGAGTTATTCATGTTGTTCAACCCCCCCCTCAACACTCTGAGAAGTAAATTAGCGATAGAGGGCAACAGACTGTATGAAGATATATCTAGGAACTTCTTAATGAAGCCGCGGTAGTACTCAGCGCCAGGCTTTAAGAACAAGCGACGGAGGGTCTCGGCGATAGCCTCCTCGACCGTAGTGGCCCCTCCACCTTAGTCCTTTCGGCCTTGTTGTATGCTGTATTTGGTGCGTAGTAGAGAAGTCGGGCCGCCCCGCCCTCCTTAAGCCAGTACCTAGCTATTGTGCCGTATGCACTCCTTCTGCCTACAGCATAATCTCTATATACCAGAAGTGCTGCGTATGCCTTCACGCCAAAGTTGGTGTTGTTGAATTTTGAAANCTCTGTTGCCTTCGCATCTGCCAACCTTCTCGCTATGTCTTCATCTACATTGAGGAAACTTCTCAGATCATATTTGACTATGTATTCGTTAAGCCTCTTCCTAAGAATCCTCAAGGCGTCCTCGAATGCCCTTTCCTCCTCCTCGGCCAGCCGCCTTAACGCCACGAGGTCGACCACGTATCTAGCCCTCTTGAGCAGGGACACATCGACTTCTTCCTTCCACACGGCCCTCTTCAGCTCTGTCGTTACTCTTTTCGATGTGGATTCGTAAATATTGAAGGCCTCCTCCAGCGCAAGTGTTGCATAGAAGAGGGTCCTCTTCATCCTCTCGTCCGCGGCGTATCTGCCGTATAGTCCGACGCCTCCCTCCGCCCTAAGCTCCCTCTCCTTTCTTCCCTTTGCCTTCATTATTATCTCAAATTTCCTTAGATGTTCTTCAGTTACTGTTATTTTTCTCTCAGTTTTGGAAAATAAGGGCATAACTTTACTGCTAAAATAAGTCTCCAGCTCAGGATACTTTTCGAGGATTTTAGATACTCCATTTACAAAAGTATCTATATAGATTATCGCGTTAGTTAAGCTGTCTGGAACTATAGGATAAATAGGCTCAGATGATAGAAGTTTTACGTATTCATCATAACTTAGATATTTTAGCAGCACTTTGAGGGCACTATCACTTATCAG